>SVKD01000012.1 GCA_015068645.1 Oscillospiraceae bacterium | reverse complement strand
ACCCCGTTCGACTTGCATGTGTTAGGCACGCCGCTAGCGTTCATCCTGAGCCAGGATCAAACTCTCTCGTATATTTCCATTAAAAAAATAAACAATTTAAGTTCGCTAGCTTTTCGCTTCGCTTTTTTCTTTTCCTCGATTTACTTGATTTCGTTCGTAGTTCTTAAAATAAAAACTCTAGAATTTTCAAGGTCCATTATGTTATTCAGTTTTCAAGATTCATTTGCCGTCCGAATCAGACAGCTTAGCCATTGTAACACAAGTTTTTTACTTTGTCAAGCATTTTTTTAAAATTTTTTCATTTTTTTCCACGTTTTTCACAAAAACATAGGTAGTTTTTCAACAGAACGCCGATTTTTAGCTGTTTTTTGCAAATAAAAAAGCAGATTTTTCGGGAATCATTTGTCAGAATTTCGTTAAAAATTCTATTTTCATACAAAAAAACGGCTCTGTTAATGTGACAGAACCGTCTTTTTACTAATACTATATAACATTATACTATATGCCATTAAATCCCCGTCAAGTCAAAGGGTGGGGTATATTCTTCTTTGGCGCTGGACTTTTGTTGCATATAGGCGCTTTCAAATCCAAGCTCCAAAGCCATGTCAACCACCGAGTGATACTCCAAAGAAGTAATTCTGCGATTTAGTTCAGGATAATCTTCCAAATGTCCGTTGGGGGTAAACTGGCTCATTAAACTTAAAATAAATTGTTCTGTCCCAAACCGTTCTGCCAAACTCTTTAACACTTCAAAGGAATCTTTGCGGCAACCGGGCAACACCAGATGCCGTACAATCACCCCTGATTGCAGGATTCCCTCCGCATTGAACTTGGGGGCACCGCAAAGGGAAATCATTTGGGAAAGAGAATCCATAGCAAAATCAAAATAATCGGGTGCCGAACTGTATTTCTTTGCAATTTCAGAGGACTGATATTTTACATCGGTGAGAAAAATATCAATAGTTCCCTTTAACATCTGAATGGTTTCCGGCTTTTCGTAACCGCCTACATTGGCAACAAAGGGAATATGTATTTTATCACGAACCAAATCGATTGCCTGCATAATTTGTGGCAGATATGGCGTAGGTGTTACCAGATTGATATGGTGGGCGCCGTCTAATTGCAGTTTCAGAAAAATATCACCAAGCTGTTTTGGGGAAATTTCTTTTCCAAATCCACCAATGCTGATATCATAATTCTGACAGTACCGACAGGCAAGATTGCATCCCGAAAAGAATACCGTTCCCGAACCTTTGGTGCCACTGATACAGGGTTCTTCCCAAAAATGAAGAGCTGCCCTTGCCACCTTAATCTGGTCAGTTGCACCGCAAAAACCAACGGTTTTGGTTCTGTCAACACCGCAATTTCTGGGACACAGTGTGCAGTTTTTTAAGTTGTCTAATCCAAAACTCTCCATAAAAACTATACCTTACTCAAAGTAACAGAATTGTTATCTTGTGTTGACGGAATATCGCCATTTACCTTTTAACGTTCTTTTGCAATAATATTACTACAGGTTATGTAAATACTATCTTCCCAAGAAAAGAGAATCCCTATTTGAAAATCATCAGTTTCTTCACAATATAAAATTTCCATATAACCGAAAGTATCAATGCAATTCATAAAATGCCCACGTAACTCTTTTACGCCAACAAATGTAATATCTGCTTTTTTCCCATAAATACATAATTGATTTTGCTCGTATTGCAGTTTTACAATTTCCAAATCATGAAACCCATCATATTTTTCATAGGCTTCTAATGTTTCCTTGGTTAACAATGGTGTTATTTTTGTGCGAAAGTACTCATTATACTTATGTATATTTTCCAGGAATAATTCATCTGCAGTTTCCATATCGTAAACATCTGAAATGCCATTAATACCCTTCCAAAGCTCTTCAGTAAAAAAATTCATATAACTCTCCTTTTTTACGGCATGAAAGCAACAAGGGGGGAGGACTGCTTTTTATCTTATTCCGCCCCATCAAAACCGAATCTTTAAGCTTCTGTTTCTCTTACACCCATCATAGCACACGATTCTCTTTTTGTCAACGAAACAAATTTTTGGTGAAAATCGGTATTCGAAAATAGTTTTTCTTGACAAGAGGAAAAGTTTGTTATATTATATATAATGTAATAATAGGAAAAAGACGGAAAAGTTTATTTTCTGACGGAGGTTTATTTATGGCAAAGGAAGCAAAAAAGTATTTTAAGGTTGACCCCTGGAAAATTATTGAAGAGGGCTTTAACCCTGCGGAAGGCAGAGTGGGCGAAAGTATTTTCTCCATGGGCAACGAATATATGGGGATCCGCGGCATTTTTGATGAAATGTATTCCGGGGACAAGCTGGTTGGATGCTATTTTAACGGCGTGTATGAAGAAAAGCCGTTATCCTACCCCGAATATTTCAATGGTCTGGCAAAAAGATGCTGTTTTATGATTAATGCTCAGAACTGGCTCTACACCAGAATTTTTGTGGACGGTGTGGAAATTGACTTAGCTAAAGTGCCCTTTAGCAATTTCTACCGTGAACTGGATATGAAAACCGGTCTGGTATTAAGACGTTTTACATACAAAGATATCACTTTCACTTTTGAAAGATTTACAAGCATCAACTATCACTATATCGGCGGACAGAAAATTACTCTGCAGAGCGAAACCGCTCACGATGTGAAAATCGTTTCCGGTATTGACTTTACTCCCATTCACGAGGAAGAAGGCAAAAACTACTGGACCGAATGCGGTAAGGGCGATGACTACATCATCTGCGCTACCCAGACCAGCGGTCAGAGAATTTATTCCAAAATGAAAACCAACTTCGGTGCAGGCAAAGTTGTATCCGAAGACAAGATGATTATGCAGGAATACGATTTCACCTTACAGGGCGAAAAAGTGTTTGAAAAAGTGGTATATAACTTTGTGGAACGTGACAAAGATTTGACCATTGACTTAGCAAAAGCCGATTCCTACTTAGCAAAATCCTATGATGAATACAGAGCAGAACACGTGGCTCGTTGGGAAGAAATCTGGAAACATTCCGACGTGGAAATTGACGGTGATGATGAAAACCAGCAGGGTATCCGTTTCTGTATCTTCAATATGCATCAGACCTATCACGGTGACGACGGCAGATTAAACGTTGGTGCAAAAGGGTTGACCGGTGAAAAATACAGCGGTTGGACTTTCTGGGATTCTGAAACCTACTGCTTACCCTTCTATATGTTCAATAACCCCAAAGCAGCAAAAAATCTTCTGATGTACCGTTATAACACCCTGCCTCAGGCAAAAGAACGTTCTATCGAACAGGATTGTAAGGGTGCTTGTTATCCCATGGTTACCATTGACGGTACTGAAAGCTGTGGCGTTTGGCAGCATGGGAACTTGGAAATTCACGTGACTGCGGCAATTGCATACGGCGTGTGGCATTATGTGAGAAACACCGGTGACATTGAATTCTTAAAAGATTACGGTCTGGAACTGTTGGTGGAAACTTCCCGTTACTTTGCATCCCGTGGTGACTGGAGCCCGAAAACCGGTGAATTCGGTCTGTGGGGTGTAATGGGTCCCGACGAATTCCATATGATGGTACATAACAATACCTACACCAACTTTATGGTGAAGAAAAACTTCCTCTACACCATTGAAATGGTGAAAAAATACGGCTACGATGTTCCCCAGGAAGAACTGGCACAGTGGCAGAACATGGCTGACAAAATGCGTATCAACTACGACGAAAAAACCAAACTGTTTGAACAGCACGACGGTTACTTTGATTTCCCCGAATATGACGTAAAAGGTATGGATCCCGATAAGGTTCCCGTTTACAAATACTGGGCGTATGACAGAATTTTCCGAGTGAATATGTTAAAACAGCCTGACGTTGTGTTAATGCAGTTCTTCTATTCTAAAGACTTCACTTTAGAACAAAAACGTGAAAACTTCTATTTCTATGAACACAGATGTTCTCACGAAAGCTCCTTATCCCCTGCAATTCACTCCATTATGGCAGCTGAAATCGGCGATTTGGATATGGCGGAAGAATATATGGCATACGGCAGCCGTGTGGACATCGACGATTACAACAGAAATGCTCATCAGGGCTTACACGTTACCTCCATGTCTGCAGCTTGGATGAATATGATTTACGGCTTTGGCGGTATGAGAAGTGACGGCGATATGCTTTCCTTCAAACCTAACATCCCCAAAAAATGGGATCGTTACGCATTCACCATTTTAGTTCGCGGAAGCGTTCTGAAAGTGGAAGTAGTGAAAGGAAAAGCAACCTTCAAAGTGTTGGAAGGTGCACCTGTTACCGTTGAAATTTACGACAAAGCATATGAAATTACCACGGAGGGTGTTGAAATTGAGTACTAATTTTTCGAATATCAAAGAAATCAAAGCAGTTATTTTTGACTTGGACGGCGTTATCGTATCGACTGATGACTGCCACTACAGAGGCTGGAAAAAAATGGCGGACGAAGAAGGTATTTATTTTGACCGCACCATTAACGAACGTCTTCGTGGTGTAAGCCGTATGGAAAGCTTAAACATCATTTTGGAACGTGCCGAAAAAGAGTATACCGAAGAGGAAAAAGTGGCGCTGGCTACCCGTAAAAACGGTTACTATGTAGAGTTCATTCAGGCGTTAACTCCCGATGATATTCTCCCCGGCGTGATGGAATCCTTAGAAGCTTTAAAAGCAAAAGGAATCAAAATCGCCATCGGTTCTTCCAGCAAAAATACTCCCATCATCTTAAAACAAATCGGCTTATCCGATTACTTTGATGCGGTGTCTGACGGAAACAACATTTCCAACTCCAAACCCGATCCCGAAGTATTCTTAAAAGCGGCAGACTTCTTAGGAATGCCTTATGACAACTGTGCGATCGTAGAAGATGCAGATGCAGGTATCGAAGCAGGAAAAGCTGCAGGTATGGTAACTTTTGCAGTTGGCAGTGCCAAAGGCGGAGACGTTACCCTCTCCAATATGAAAGAGTTACTGGAAAATCTGTAATATACAATCAAAAAAATCCCCAAATCCACTTTGGATTTGGGGATTTTCTTTTGCTCAAATTTTTTATTCTTCCGATTTGTCTTTCTTACAATCGCCAACCATATAAATTTCTTCCGTTTTCTGCTGAACGCTCTTTTATTCTTCTATCACATCGGTGATTTTATTAAAAAGCTCAAAATACATTGTTTTGTAGTCTGCCAGAGTGGGTTCCTCCGTGTTTTTCATTAAAATAAGAACCCGACCCGATAACGCAATCAAAGATTGCGGTCGGGTACCCCGGAACCTTGTTGTATTCACAATAAAAACAGAAAGCACGCCACCCCCGTGTGACGTGCTTTCTGCTTTCTCGCGAAAGGACTTCTATTCCACTACAAAAAGTAGGGATTAGTTGTTCAGGCATCGGGCATCTTAAATGTCGCAACTTAGAATGTCTCCCCGATTTCCTGCCTTTATTGTATCATCAATACTCCCTCTCTGTCAATTTCCATACAGGACGACTTTTTTTGACAAAAGTCCCTTTGTGAAATTTTTTTATCACAAAATAATCAAACCTCTCATCGCAATACAAAAAAACGGCATCTGATGATGCCGTTTTCTTACTTGACGAAATTTTCAAGTTGCTGTATGATGTTTTCCATAATTTTCGTCAGTTCACGGGATTTTCTTAACGTAATGGTGCGAATGGAGAAATAGGGTTTCACCCCTGCACCAAACAGTGCCTTTCCTTTATACTCGCTGCCTAAATTGAGAACTGCGGAAATCAATTCCTGCGAAATTGCTTTCATACGGAAGGTAATCGTTCCCGAATTTTCAGAAACATCATAAATTCCCAAGCGTTCACACATCGCACGAAGGTAAGACACTTCGATTAAGTTCATAGTTTCCTGGGGGATATCGGAAAATCGGTCGGTCAATTCGTCAATCATATCCTCCACATCTTCACGGGTTTTCACAAGCGAAATCTTTTTATAGATTTCTAATTTACTTGCGTGGTCAGAAATATAGGAATCATCAATAAATGCAGACACTTTCAAATCCACCTGACAGGTCACTTCCTCCTGTACGGTTTCTCCTTTTTGCTCACGGACTGCCTCGTCTAACAGTTTTAGATACATATCGTATCCCACAGCATCCATATGACCGTGCTGCTCTGCACCTAAAATATTGCCTGCCCCACGGATTTCCAAATCTCGGAGCGCAATTTTAAAGCCCGAACCGAACTCGGTAAATTCCTTGATGGCTTTTAAGCGTTTTTCCGAAACCTCGGTGATGGATTTATCTCGCTTATAAGTGAGATAACAATATGCCAGACGGTTGGAACGCCCTACTCTGCCTCTGAGCTGATACAATTGAGCCAATCCCAGATGGTCTGCATTTTCGATAATCATAGTGTTGACATTTGGCAAATCCAAACCCGTTTCAATAATGGTGGTGCAAACCAAAATATCAATTTCACCCAGCGACATCCGATAGAAAATTTCTTCCATTTTCTCACGGCTTAATTTTCCGTGCGCCACTTCCACCACGGCCTCGGGGAACTGTTCTTTCAGTTTTGCCGCTACGTTGTGAATGGTTTCCACACGGTTGTATAAATAAAATACCTGACCGTTTCGGTGGAGTTCTTTTTCAATCGCCTCGTGGATAATGGCATCGTGATACTCCAGCACAAAGGTTCTCACAGGATGACGGTCACAAGGGGGTTCTTTTAAGGTGGAAACATCACGGATCCCCACCATCGCCATATTAAGCGTTCTGGGAATGGGGGTAGCAGACAGGGTTAAAATATCCACCCCGTTTTTCATTTCCTTGATTTTTTCTTTATGGGCAACACCGAACCGCTGTTCTTCGTCCACAATGAGAAGTCCCAAATCCTTAAACTGCACATCATTGGAAAGTAATCTGTGAGTTCCGATGGCAATATCGCACATCCCGCTTTTTAATTCTTTAATCACACCGTCAATCTGTTTTTTGGTGCGGAATCTTGACAGCAACCCAACCTTTACGGGAAAATCTTTCATACGATTGACAAAAGTATTGTAATGCTGTTGTGCCAACACGGTAGTGGGTGCCAGATATGCCACCTGCTTTCCGTCGCAAACAGCTTTAAAAGCAGCACGGAGTGCTACCTCAGTTTTTCCGTAACCCACGTCACCGCATAAAAGACGGTCCATGGGGCGGTGGCTTTCCATATCTTTTTTCACATCATAAATAGAGGTAAGCTGGTCATCGGTTTCTTCGTAAGGGAAAGTCCGCTCAAACTGAATCTGCATATCCGAATCTTCCGAAAATGCAAAGCCCTCAGCGGTTTCTCGTTTTTGATATAAGTCCATCAGTTTTAACGCCAGATCCTGACAACTTTTCTTGACACGTTGTTTCACTTTGTCAAAGTCGGTACCGCCAAGTTTATTCAAGCGAACCCCTTTGGAATCATTCCCCACATATTTATAAAGAGTGTTCAACTGATTGACGGGAATATACAGATAATCACTGCCGTGATAACGGATTTTGATAAAATCCTTTCCCTCTCCCTCTACGGTCAGACGGGTAATTCCAAGATATTCCCCGATTCCGTGAACGGGGTGCACCACAAAATCCCCTACTGTCAAATCCGAGAAATTGGTGATGGCATTTTCATTTTTCACCGCTTTATGGGGACGCTTTTTGCGGTCTGCGGTGTAGATATCCGAAAAGTAAACAAATTTCAGTTCAGGATAAGAAAACCCTTCCGTAAAACCGGGCACTGGTAAAATCTGCACTTCACCCGGCACAAAACTATATGCATCGGTTACAGGAGCATTCAGTTCATAATTGGATAACGTGTAAGACAGTTTTTCTGCCTTGGAACGGGTTTTCCCGGGAATCAAAACAGAGTAACCTTCCTCTAAATATTCTTTTAATTCCTCCACAAAAATACCGATACTGCCACTTGCTGAAAGTACCGATTTGGCAGGCAGATTGATTTCTTTTGCTGGTTTTTTTCCACCATAGTTATTTTTAATAAAAGCAAAATGGCAAACACTGTGCGCATAAAAGATTTCCATTTGCTTGACGGGGTCCTGAAAAAATTTCAGATTCGCTTTGTGAATCAACCCTTTTTCGCAAAGCTCCAACAGATATTCATAATGCTCCCGATAAAGTGCCTCGTGGGCTTCATAGATACCGTTGGGGTCATCTAAGAGAAACATAAAATCATCATCGGTATAGGAAAAAAGCGGTGCCAGAAAATCTTTCAAAAACGGGAAATACCGGTCATAAGATTGCAGTTTTCCAACATTTTGAAGTCGCTCAATATCACGGGATAAGATATCAAACAGTTCCCCATCGGCGTGTTTTTTTTCCTTCTTTAAAACTTCTGCCAAATCTTTGGGATCGGGCACCAAAAAATCGTCGGCAGAAGTGATGGTTGCTTCTTTAATCACTTCATAAGACAGACGGGTGATGGGGTCAAAGGTACGAATAGAATCCACCTCATCCCCGAAAAATTCAATACGGTACGGCACCCCTTCAGTATAGGGAAACACATCCACAATTCCCCCACGAACAGAGTATTGTCCGTGGCTTTCCACAATGTCTACCCGTTCATAAGAAGATAATTTGGCAATCAGCTTCTTCTGTTCGTATTCATCGCCGATTTTTAAGGTGACATTGGAATCAGACAACAGTTCTTGTTTCACCACCGGCACAAATGCTGCACCGGGCGTGACAATATAAAGTCCCTTTTCCTTTCGGGAAATGGCATTTAAAAATTCCAGACGTTCTTTTTTATCGGCGGTATCTTTGGCGTCCAGTTCATAGTAACAGAATTCGTAATCAGGCAAGAAATAAACGGGAATCTCATAAAACTCCGCAAAGCTTTTTAGTTTTTCCCCTTCTTTTCTGTTTTTGACCATCAAAAATGCCGGACGTTTTTCCGAAAGTATCAAAGCGGTAATGATATGCGCTTTGGCACCGTCGGTCAGTCCGGTCACAGAGGTGATATTCGGTTGTTTTGCCCGGATGGCTTCTTTTAATTTCAAAAACGGCTTATAGCCATCAAGCAGAGGAAAAAAGCCTGCAGTTTTATTCATATTACTTCGTTCCTTCGCCGATTCCCTTCTTGTTATAAAGGTTCATCGCTTTTTGGGTATCGCCTTTTAACATATAGCTGATGGCTTCCACCGCATCCTCCACAGATGCGGAAAAACCGTTCATTTCCTCTTTGGAGAATTTTCCAAGCACATGATCCGCAAGGTCTCTTTCCCCATTGGAACCAACACCCAGTCGGATTCTGGGAAAATTATCCTTGCCCAAAAGATAAATGATGCTCTTCATCCCATTATGACCGCCGGCGGACCCTTTTTCACGGATTCTTAAGGAACCAACGGGCAAGGAAATATCATCATACACTACGATGATATCCGAAACATCAACTTTATAAAACCCTGCCGCCTGAACAACAGCTTCTCCGCTTAAGTTCATAAAGGTGGTAGGTTTTAATAAAATCACTTTTTCGCCATTGATATTACCTTCCCCTAAAAGGGATTTAAATTTAATTTTATTGACCTTAATATTATTCTTGGCCGCTAAGTAATCCAAACATAAAAAGCCTGCATTGTGGCGGGTGAATTCATATTGTTTGCCGGGATTGCCCAGCCCTACTATCATATGCATATTATCTTCTCCGTATGTTTTTCTGAAAAATTCTCTTAACTAAGTTATTATATAATAAAAAAAGGAAAAAGTCAAGGTGCACTCATCTTCTTCCCCTTACCGAATGACGAACCTAAAAAATCCGCCATTATTTTTGCAATTGCACAAGGTTGCCGGAAGACGGATATTCGAGAATGCAAAAATACGAGGCGGCGATTTCTTTTTGGTTCTTTTTCTTTGTCGGCAAAGCAAAAAGAACAATTGTTCACAGAGAATTCATTGACAAATGATAGTAATAATAGTATAATGAAAGGTAGAATTTACGGGGTATCCCTTACAAATATAAAACCCTTACAGAGAGAAGGAGCAATTATGATTAAGAAACTGTTAGGATGTGTGAGAGAATATAAAAAGCCATCCATTTTGGCACCGGTGTTTGTCACAATGGAAGTGCTTTTAGAAGTGCTGATTCCCTTTTTAATGGCAAAACTGGTGGACTTAGGTATCAACGGAAATGACGGACAAGGTGATTTTCGCTACATTGTGATTGTGGGAATCATTTTGATTGTGCTATGTGCGCTGTCTCTTTGGACAGGGGTGCTGGCGGGAAAACATGCTGCAACCGCTTCCGCAGGCTTTGCTAAAAATTTACGAAAAGATATGTTTCATAATGTACAGAATTTTTCGTTCTCCAATATTGATAAATTCTCCACTTCCGGGATTGTAACCCGCTTAACCACTGACGTGACCCATCTGCAGAATGCCTATCAAATGATTATCAGAATTGCAGTGCGTGCACCCATGATGCTGATTTTTTCTCTTGTGATGGCATTTACCGTGAAAGCAGAACTGGCGATGATTTTCTTAGCCGCAGTTCCCGTGTTGGGGATTGGTCTTTACTTCATTATGACTCACGCACACCCCATTTTCAAACGGGTATTTAAAACCTACGACAAATTAAACAATGTGGTACAGGAAAACCTACGTGGTGTTCGAGTGGTAAAAGCTTTTGTCCGTGAAAATCATGAAGAAGAAAAATTCGGCGAAGTTTCCAACGCAATTCACACAGATTTTGTTCGTGCAGAACGTCTGCTTGCCTGGAATGCACCACTGATGCAATTTTGTATGTATGGCTGTATGCTCTTTATTTCCTGGGTTGGTGCCAATCTGATTGTGCAAAACGCTATGACCACCGGGGAACTGATGAGCGTGATGACCTATGTGATGCAGATTTTAGGTAGCTTAATGATGGTTTCCATGATTTTTGTAATGGTTACCATTTCACGCACCGCTGCAGAACGAACCACCGAGCTGTTAAATGAAACCGCAGATATTAAAAATCCCGAACATCCTGTTTTTACAGTTGCAAATGGCGAAATTGTGTTTAAAAATGTCAACTTCAGTTATGCAGGCGATTGCCAAAAGCTTTGTCTTACCGATGTAGACCTGACCATTCAATCCGGAGAAACAGTTGGTATTTTAGGCGGAACAGGTAGTGCCAAAACCACATTGGTACAGTTAGTGCCCCGTTTGTATGATGTAACATCAGGAGAACTTCTGGTAGGTGGCATCAACGTAAAAGACTATGATTTAGATACCTTACGTAATGAAGTGGCTATGGTATTGCAAAAAAATGTGCTGTTCTCAGGTACCATCAAAGAAAACTTGCGTTGGGGTAACGAAAATGCCACCGATGAGGAAATGATTCACGCTTGCCAACTTGCTCAGGCAGACGGCTTTATCCAAGAATTCCCTGACGGTTACGAAACTTTCATTGAACAAGGCGGTGCCAATGTATCCGGCGGACAGAAACAGCGTTTATGTATTGCAAGAGCGCTCTTAAAGAAACCGAAAATCCTGATTTTGGATGACTCTACCAGTGCGGTGGATACCCACACTGATGCTTTAATCAGAAAAGCATTTTTGGAAGAAATTCCCGATACTACTAAAATTATTATTGCACAGCGCGTTTCCTCCATTATGGAAGCCGATAAAATCATCGTGATGGATGACGGCAAAATTGCCGGTATCGGAACCCACGAAGAACTGCTCCAAACCAACGAAATATACCGTGATGTGTATGAATCCCAAACGAAAGGAGGAATTTCTGATGGCACAAAATAACCAAAACAGAGTACCTCCCAAATTTGACCCTGCTCGCTTTGCTCCGCAGAAGAAGCCTGATAAAAAGACCATCAAGCGGTTGTTGGGTTACATTTTTAAGGATTACAAATTTTCCTTCTTTCTGGTAGTGATTTTAATCATTTTAAGCACGGTTGCCAACGTTTCCAGCGCCATGTTTTTGGGAATTTTAATTGATGATTATATCACTCCTTTAACCAAAATGGCAAACCCTGTTTTTACAGGACTCATCCAAGCCATCGGCGTGATGATTGTGATTTATGCCGTGGGTATTTTCTCCACTTTAATGTTTAACCGTATGATGGCAAAAATTGCGCAGGGAGTGCTTCGGGATATCCGTAATGATATGTTCTCCCATATGCAGAAACTCCCCATCAAATATTTCGATACCCACGCCCACGGGGACGTGATGAGTCACTACACCAACGATACCGATACCTTAAGACAGATGATTTCTCAGAGTTTGCCTCAGATGTTCTCATCCTTGGTAACCATTATTTCTGTTTTATGTGCAATGATTGTCACCAATATATACTTGACTGTATTCACCCTGCTCTTTGTGGGCGTGATTTTAAAAGTGACAGGTGCAGTTGCCAAAAACAGTGGCAAGTATTTTGGTAAACAACAACAGGCACTCGGCAGTGTGAACGGATTTGTGGAAGAAATGATTCACGGACAGAAGGTTATCAAAGTGTTCTGCCACGAAGACGAAACCAAAGAAGAATTTGACAAACGAAACGAAGAACTTTGCGAAAACGCCACCAACGCCCACAAGTTTGCCAATGTGCTTGGTCCCATCAACAATAACTTAGGACATCTGCAATACGCATTACTCGCTATTTTGGGTGGCGGTATGGCAATTATGGGATTTGGCGGTTTAACCTTAGGAAACATTGCCACCTTCCTGCAACTTTCCAAAAGCTTCAATATGCCTATCTCTCAGATTTCTCAACAAATCAATATGGTGGTGATGGCATTGGCAGGCGCCAAACGTATTTTTGAACTGTTGGATGAAAAGGTCGAAGATGACAACGGCTATGTTACTTTAGTCAATGCAAAATACGAAAATGGTGTGCTGACGGAATCTGAAAAACGTACCGGTTTATGGGCTTGGAAACATCCTCATTCTGACGGCACGCTCACTTACACCGAATTAAAAGGGGAAGTGGTGTTTGACGATGTGGACTTCGGTTACACCGAAGAAAAAATTGTGCTGCACAATGTGTCTCTCTATGCCAATCCGGGCGAAAAAATTGCATTTGTGGGGGCAACAGGTGCAGGCAAAACCACCATCACCAATTTAATCAACCGTTTCTATGATTTAGCAGACGGCAAGGTCCGTTATGACGGCATCAACATCAATAAAATCAAAAAAAGTGATTTGCGCCGTTCGTTGGGAATGGTGCTTCAGGATACCAATCTGTTCACCGGCACCGTGAAAGAAAACATCCGCTACGGAAAACCGGATGCCACCGATGAAGAAATTATTGCGGCGGCAAAACTGGCAAATGCTCATGGATTCATCTCCCGTCTGCCGCAAGGTTACGACACTCCCTTAACCAACAACGGAGAAAGCTTATCTCAGGGGCAACGTCAGTTGATTGCCATTGCAAGAGCAGCAGTATTAGATCCGCCGGTTATGATTTTAGACGAAGCAACTTCTTCGATTGATACCCGTACCGAAGCCATTGTGCAAAAAGGGATGGACAGCTTAATGCACGGCAGAACCGTGTTTGTGATTGCCCACCGTCTTTCCACCATTCAGAATTCCGATGTAATTATGGTGTTAGACCACGGCAGAATCATTGAACGGGGGAGCCACGAAAAACTGTTGGAAGAAAAAGGAAAATACTACCAACTCTACACCGGCTCGGTAGAATTGGATTAAGGAACAAAGAAATGGAAAATGAATTGCAAAAATATTTTTTAGGGCAGGATTCCTCCCTGTCTTTGGAACAATTAGACGCATTCTTTCAAAATACAAAAAAATTCTCGGATATGCTGATGATGTATCAATGCGCTATCCGAGAAATCCGCACCAAGTTTGAAATTTTAAACGATGACCTTTCCTATCGCAACAACCGAAACCCCATTGAAATGATTAAATCCAGAGTGAAGAAACCCCAAAGTATTTTAGAAAAGCTGAAGCGAAGAAACTTAGAGCTTTCCGTTTCCTCTGTGATGGAAAACTTAAACGATGTGGCAGGAGTTCGGGTCATCTGTTCCTTTGTGGACGATATTTACAAGGTTGCGGAAATGTTTACCCGCCAAGACGACGTTATTGTGCTGGAAGTGAAAGACTACATCAAAAATCCCAAACCAAATGGTTACCGCAGTTATCATATGATTGTGGAAATCCCTGTCTTTTTTGCAGACAGAAAGCAAGCTGTGAAGGTGGAAGTGCAGTTTCGTACCATTGCTATGGATTTTTGGGCCAGCTTGGAGCACGGCATGAAATACAAAAAAGATATGCCCGATGCAGAGGAACTGATTGCAGAATTAAAAGCCTGTGCTGATGTGATTGCAAAAACCGACCTGCATATGCAGGACATCAACGAACGTCTGCAGGCCCTCTCCCACCCTGAAGAATCATAACAAAAACAAAAAGCGATTGTAGTCATCTACAATCGCTTTTTTTGGATACATTTATTTTGTAACTAAATCTGCGGGACGTTCGGTGGTTCTTCCAAAGTGATACAAGATTGCATCCACACTTCGTTTGGAAGCAAGACCGTCACCATAGGGATTTACGGCATGCGCCATCTTGTTGTATTCTTCGGTATCTGTTAACAAGGTTTTTCCCATAGAATAGATATCTTCTTCGTGAATCCCTGCAATTTTTACGGTTCCTGCCACCACTGCTTCAGGACGTTCGGTTTCATTACGGAGCACCAACACGGGTTTTCCGAGAGATGGCGCTTCTTCCTGCAAACCGCCGGAATCAGTCATAATCATATAGGCACGATCCATTAAGTTATGCAGTTCACAAACATCCACAGGGTCAATCAGATGCACATTGTCCAAATCACCAAGCACCGAGAATGCAACTTCTCTTACTGCAGGATTTAAGTGAACAGGATATACTACCTGCACCTCGTCTTTGAATTCTTCCGCCAACCGCTTGATAGCACGGCAGATATTCTGCAGAGGTTCGCCAAGATTTTCACGTCTGTGAGCAGTCACCACGATGATTTTCTTGGAGAAATCCAAGGATTTTAAGGTTTCATCAGCAAATTCATAATCTTTTCTTACAGTGGTTTTTAATGCATCAATTACAGTGTTACCGGTGATGAAGATTTTGGATTCGTCTTTTCCTTCTTTTAAAAGGTTCGCTTTATTCTGCACCGTGGGTGAAAAATGAAGCTCTGTTAAAGAACCGGTCAGCACTCGGTTCATTTCTTCCGGGAAGGGAGAATATTTATCGTATGTACGAAGTCCTGCTTCAATATGGCCTACTGCTGTCTGCTGATAAAACGCTGCCAGTGCACCTGCAAAGGTGGTGGTAGTATCGCCGTGAACCAACACGATATCCGGTTTTGCTTCTCCGATTACCTCATACAAACCTTTTAACACATTGGAGGTGATATCCACTAATGTCTGGCGTTCTTTCATAATATCCAGATCGTAATCGGGCTTAATATCAAAAATTTCTAAAACCTGATCCAACATCTGACGATGCTGTGCAGTAACCGCTACGATGGACTCGATTTCTTCTCTCTGCTCTAATTCTTTTACAAGAGGAGCCATTTTGATTGCTTCAGGACGGGTACCAAATACCGTCATAACTTTTAACTTATTCATAATACAACCCTCTTTACTTTTCAGAAGTGCCGTCTCGAGTCTCTTCAATAGGTGCATGGTAGCCTTCTGTTTTTGACAGTTCCTGTAAAAACTTTTGTTCATAATTTTTATTTTTTACATAAATGATACAGCCAATGCAATACACCACTGATACACCTAACATCAGCAACGTACGCTTTAGCCCTGCGGTAATCAACACAACTGCCGTTAAAGAAAGAAGTCCGCTTACCGTGCATAAAATACCAACTGCCTGACGCTGGTTAAAACCTGCATCAATCAAACGATGATGCAAATGGCTACGGTCCGGCTGCATAATCGGCTCCCGTTTTAAAATACGGCGAAAAATTGCAAAGCTGGTATCAAACAAAGGAAGTCCCATAACTACCAAGGGGATAATAAAGGTAACTGCTGCATAACTTTTAAAGAAACCGTCTACCGAAAGGGTTGCAAGCATATATCCTAAAAACAACGCCCCTGTATCTCCCATAAAAATTTTTGCAGGGTTTAAGTTATAGGGTAAAAAGCCCAAAGTAGCACCGGCAATCGCCGCCATGGCAATCGCACAATCAATCCGCCCGAACACAAAAGAAACAAACATTAAAGAGAATGCAGAAATGGTGGTAATACCGCCGGCTAAGCCGTCCAGACCGTCAATTAAGTTCAACGCATTGGTTACCCCAACAATCCAAACTACGGTAACAGGAACAGCCAACACACCCAACACATGATTTGCTTCATTGGAAAACAGATTGATGCGGGAAATAAAATCAATTCTAAGCCCCATCATCACAGGGATAATGGCACAAGCGAGCTGCACCACAAGTTTCACCAGTGCCGAAAGTGGCTTTCGGTCATCTAAAATCCCCAGCACAACCAAAATGGTTGCACCGATTAAAATCCCAACAGCTTTTTTATCCACCGTTCCCACAAAGCACATATAAGCCACAATAAATCCAAGGAAAATGGCAAGCCCACCCATTCTGGGAATGGGTTTGGTGTGCATACGGCGATTATCCCTGGGCACGTCCACCGCCTTTAATTTGAAGGCGAGAACACGAACCAAAGGCACTGCCGCAAAGGAAAACAGGAATGAAACCGCAAGGGTAAATAGAATAAAAACTCCGTTATCCATCATAATTCTTTCTCCCCGATTTTAGTAAAAACCGAAAAGCTTTATTCCTCCTCTAAAGCTTCTGCCAACCAGTATTCGGCAATATCCAAAGCCTTAAACATTCCTTCTCGTTCCACTTTTTTGATGATTTTTTCTTTCCCGCCGGTATTGGTCTGTAAAGACACAGTTACCTTAGAGGTAATGTCATAACCGCCAACAGGGGTAGACTCGGTAATATTCATCATAATTACATAATTATCTTCCGGATTTCCGTAATAGATAATGTTATCTTTTCTGGCAATCATTTTGCCTTTATAAAGCAAAGGTTCGCTCATTATTATATCACCGCTGCTTCTTCCCATTCAGCAGGAAAAAGCCCTTTCTTTTTTCGTTCTATTCAGTTGAAATGCCTAACGAAGGAATTTCGTTAGGCAACTTTTTTGATATTTGATTGGCAAATTACTGATTCTGGCTGTTTGCTTTAATTTCCAAAAAGTTATTCATTTTTTCAATCAATGCATCACAATCGGTGTTGTGGACCATACACGCTTCCTCAATGGTTTCTCCTGCTGCGGAAGGGCAACCTAAACAATGCATTCCGATAGAGAAGAAGAAGGGAGCCAGTTCCACATCCACTTTCAGCACATCTGCAATAATCATATCTTTGGTAATTTTCTGCATTTTTATTTCTCCTTTTATTCTGATTTTCAATCGGATTTTATTATACTCATTATAGCACATTTTTTCAAAAAATCAAGTCATAATTTGATTTTTTCCAAAATATATTTAAAACAAACAAAATCCCTTTCCCTGCGAAAGAAAGGAACTTTTATGCAATCAAAACAGCTAAAACCGGCTTTGACCGTGGCAGGAACCGTCATCGGTGCAGGATTCGCCACGGGAAAAGAACTGATTTTATTTTTCAAAAATGATAACATATCCCTTTGGTACTTACTGATTTCTTTAATCATAATGGCTCTTGTCAGTTTGTTATATTTTGCCAAACAAAAAGATTCCAAAATCCCAAAATCAAGCTTTTTCGTTTGCCAAGTCATCAAAATGCTGTTTCTTTTGTTCTCGGCAGCATCCTATACCGTGATGCTGGCTTGTGGCGGAGAAGCATTGCGGGAAAGTGTCTCTCTCCCCTTTTTTTGGGGGACTGTGGTTACCTTCGCCATCACAATCGGAATTGTGTCCTTTGGCGTTTCCAATGTGTACCTGTTTAATCTGATTGCAACGCCGATTCTTCTGATCTGTATGAGCGCAATCTCTTTGGCAGGGTTGTTCTCTCCCGTAGGGATGTTTGCGGCATCCCAATCTCAAAGTGTCAATCTTTTGATGTATTCGGGCTATAATTTGTTATCTGTGTTACCTGTTTTGGGAGCCCTTTCCTCCACCCTCGAAAAAAAAGATGGCTACATCGGAATCTGCATGGGATTTCTTTTTGTGATTACGGTGGGTCTTCTCTTAAAATGTTTGCTCCTCCGATTCTGCCACCTTACCCAAAACACAGCCATTCCTGTATTGAGTATCGTTTCTTATCTGGGCAATCATTTTCACATTTTTTACACCGTGATGCTCTATTTATCCATCTTAACCACGGCAGTCAACAGTTTTTATGCCGTCACACAGGGAAAAAACACGCTGCTTATAGGTTTATCTTTACTCTGTTGCAGTTTCCTGGGGTTTTCCACACTGATTGAAACTCTGTATCCCTTTTTCGGATATTTAGGCCTCGGGGTTATTGTTTATGTGATATCAACCGCATTCAAAAACCAAAAAATTAAAAAAACAAAACAGAAAGGATGTTCATAATGGCAACCGAAAAAAATGTGATTCAGAATATTATTTTGGAAAACAGAGAAAAGCTGTCTGTGTCCGGAGTACTTGATATTCTTACATTTGATGAAGAAGAAATCACGCTGGATACACAACTTGGAATCCTCACGGTAAAGGGAAGCGAGTTGAAAGTGGAAAAACTGTCCCTGGATACAGGAGAAATCGTAGCCAAAGGCAATTTTGACAATTTCAACTATCATCGGGATTCTTCCCCGAAACGGGAAAGCTTATTAAAAAGTATTTTTCGTTAAATTTTCAGTAAGGAGCTCAGCTTGTGATACTGATGATTGATATTCTGGCAGGCTTTTCTTTGGGAATGTGCTATGAACTCTTCAAAGCCTTTCGCCATAAAATCAAAAAAACGGCAGGAGATATCCTCTTTGATTTAATGTTTTGGGTATTTGCCCTTGCAATTTGCGTCCAATTATTCCTTTTGATGGGAGACCGAAAATTTCGGTTTTACGAGTTTTTCGGGACCGCTGCCGGCTTTTGTTGCTATTTTTCTGTGTTCTCCGGATATTTTGTCAAACTTTCTGAAAAAACCGCGAATTTTTTCCTGTTTTTTTTGAAAATTCCCTTTACAATCTTAAAATTCTTTGCTATAATGATTAAAAATGGTGTTTTGTTTCTATCCTCTCCATTTTTTCGTTTATTCCGCATCGGAAAACGAAATTTTTTGAAAGGGATGCGCAAACTGAAACACAATTTGAAATTGATGAAAAGGATTTGAGACTGTGAAGTTTTTCAAACAGAAGCACCTGTGGATATACGGTTTGGTTGCGCTGGTGGCTTATTTTTCTTTTCTGCATATAAAATCTTATCAGGATTATGAAGCATTAAGAAAAGATGAAGCGAACTATCAGCAAAAAATTGAATACGAGCTGGCGAAGCAGGAAGAGTTAAACCGTCTGGACGAAAAAGCAAGCAGTCAGAAGACCATCGAATCCATTGCAAGAGGAAGCCTAAACTACTTAAAAGAAGGCGAAATCCTCTTTGTAGACGGCAACAGCCGATAAAGTTTTTATAAAAAATGAAAGTGCAGTAACAATTGTTACTGCACTTTTTTAGTAAGTACTATCTTGTCTCAAAATTTTTCATTCGATTTTTCTTCTATAAATATCTTGCAAATGCAAGTTGTTTAGTGTGCCGGAGTATAGAATGGCGACCTGCCGCAGGATTCACAAAGGATCTCGGAAGTGTCTTCCACGCGATATCTGTCTCCCCAGATTTTATCGCCGCAGCTGCTGCAATTAGGGTTCACAAAGAATCCTACCAATAGATAAATCCCGCTAAACACGATAACGGTAATCAAATAGCTCCAAAATTTTTTCATTTGCAATGCTCCTTTTTAAATTGTTCAATTTTATCTTTGTATTCCCGATATGGTGCTCCGCTGGTAATCGGAAAACTATTGATAATCATTTTAATGGTTTCTTTTTTTGCTTTTGTTGCGTTAACGCGATGCTGACGACCGTCTACTGATACAAAATAATATTCATTATTGACCCGTCTGATATCTAACATATCCTGATATGCCATCACAAAAACGCCCGGAATATAATAAAGATGCTTGGACAAATATTCTTTCCCTGTGGATTTATACTGTTTCTTAACAATTTCATCCACATATCGGATGGAACCGGTTGCTTCCATCGTTTGTAATGATTTTTTCAAGCAACTTTTTCGTTCCAACGCAAAAAGTCCACGAAATATAAGCACAAACCAAAGAACGGAAAACACAAAAAGTCCAACCACCATCAGTGGCTGAAGATTCGGAATAAGCCCCACCATCATTACAACCAATGATACTACAGCAAGCACTGCAAGAGTCTGGTTGATTTTTTTGTTTTGAGTTCCCTCTTTTTTTAATTGTTTCAATATGTACGTTGTTTCTTGTTTCATTTTATTACCTCCTATGATAAGTTTTCCCTAATATTTTTTGTGGTGTATAAAATAAAAAACTCCTTTCTAAAGACTCACGCAAAAAAAAGATATTCGTAAAAATATCTAAAAATCTCGTTTTGAAATTATTATTGTGATATTTACAGTATACCACGTTTTTTTATAAAAATCAATCTTTTTTTCCATACAAAAAAACGGCAGACAACATGTCTGCCGTTTTTTATCATATTATTTGGTTATTCCTAACAGTTTTTCCGCGTTCTGATAGAAAATCTTTTCCTTTTCGTCATCAGATAAGGGTAATCTTTCAATATTTTCAATTTCCTTTTTGATATGCCACATAGGATAATCGGTACCGAACAAAATTTTGTCCATATCATGTTTTTTTAGAATTTTCACAGCCAACTCGGGAGAGATAAATTCCAAGGTGGAGGAAGTATCAAAATAAATGTTGTCTCCGCATAAAATATCCATGGAATCCTCCCAGGTGGAATAACCACCTAAGTGAGCACCGATTACCGTAAGGTTGGGAAAATCCCGCAAAATCTGCTTAATCTTGGTGGGATGGGAAAAATCGTAACGGTAGTCTCCCACGTGAAACATAATGGCTAATTTTCCCGACATCATTTCATAAATGTGATACATCTGGGGAGATAAGATATCAATTTTTCCAAAATCGGGATGAAATTTGATGCCTTTTACTCCGCTTGCAACCAGCTTTTCAATTTCCCCTTCATTATCCTCGTAATCAGGGTGCAAAGTTCCGAACCCGATAAAATCAGTGTTTTTTGATAATTCACCCAACAAAAACTGGTTAATGGCAGCCACCTGATCGGGACGGGTTGCGGTGGAATGAATGAGCATTTTATCCACACCGTATTGCTTCCACTCAGACAGTAAATCTTCACAGGTACCTTGGCAATTCATATGGATATCGTAAAAATCGCCAATGGCTTTTACTGCCTTATCGGCAATTTTCTGGGGATAAATATGACAATGACAGTCAATGATTTTCATAGGGATTCGCCTCGCTAAAAAATAAGTTTTTCTAAAATGGGATCAACGCCGAATGCTTTTTTGATTTTTCCGGTCGCTTCTGTTTTAGAAACATTGTTGGTTTTTTCCGCTAAAATCAAAAGATTCTTTGGCGTTTCCAACGGAGACACAAACTCGGTTGCCATCACATTGTAACCGTATTCTTCCAAAGTTTTCACTCTGTAGATGTCGGTTAGTAAATCGGAAAAACGCTTTTTAAAAATGCCGTTTTCAAATAAATAAGGCATTTCATCGTTACCGATGGTGGACAAGAATTCCTTGTGGCAACAAGGTGCGATGGCACAAACTTGCGCCCCATTATTCACAGCAGCCGCAATGGCAAAATCGGTTGCCACATCACAAGCGTGCAAAGAAATAGCCAAATCAATTCGGGTAGGTGGCTCAAATTCTAAAATGTCGGCACAGTAAAAATCCATATTATAGTATTTTAATTCGTCACGGATTTTTTTGGATGCCTCCACCACGTCTTCTCTGATATCCACCCCGATGATGCGACATC
Source organism: Oscillospiraceae bacterium (assembly GCA_015068645.1). NCBI lineage: Bacteria > Bacillati > Bacillota > Clostridia > Eubacteriales > Oscillospiraceae > Oscillospiraceae bacterium. The sequence goes on along the minus strand of SVKD01000012.1, from coordinate 64,196 downwards.
TTCTTTTTAACACATCACAAAGATAGAAATTTAAAAAGAAGGACAGATAAGATTTTCCGCAAGCCAGATCATACACCATGATTTCACGGTCGGTGGGTAATTTTTGGATATAAGGAACCAAAAGCTCAATGAAATGCTCCGCCTGGGTGAACTTTCTCACGTGGGTATTTTTTAATTTTCCCTGCTCGGTCACAAAATCCAACACACTTAACAGCTTGTTTGCCGCTTTGGGAGAAATGAGATGCTTTTCTTCGTTCTTTGCTACCTCAACCACCTTGTTGTCGCTTTTGGTGGTTACATTTTTGGCATCGGCACGAAGAATGAGTCTCCCTGTGCGGTCAGCATAGATAAGCTCCAGCTCGTCATATAAGTTGGCAGTTTCCAAAAGACTGCCAAACAAATCCGAAAAAGCACCTTTGTTTTTCTCTTTCTGGAATGTTAAACAATAGGTTTCTCCATCGTATGCCACAACAAAGGGATAGGTTACGGCGCCTGATTTATAAGCCCCGCTCACTTCTAAAAACAAATCTTTGTTTTCTTCCCAACGAGAAAGGATTCCGCTGCCAAATAATTTTAATTTTTGTATGGTTTGTTTATTCAAAAAAATCGCCTCTTAGTCGTACTTTTTGATACCGATATCTTTTCGATAATGTGCATCGGTAAAAGAAATTTTCGCTACGGCATCGTATGCTTCACGGATCGCATCATCCAAATTGGAGCCGGTTGCGGTAACACCAATCACACGGCCGCCTGCTGTTAAGAATTTGCCGTCTTGGGCTTTGGTGCCTGCGTGATAAATAAAAATATTGTCTTTTTCTTCCGCTTTTTCCATACCGGTGATTTCGTAGCCGGTTTTGTATGCTTTGGGGTATCCTCCGGATGCCATAATTACACATACACAAGCGTTATCATACCATTCAATGTTGATTTCGTCTAATTTTTCATCAATAATAGCATCAAAGATGGTGAGTAAATTGGTTTTTAATCTGGGAAGAACCACCTGGGTTTCCGGGTCACCGAAACGGGCATTGTATTCAATGACTTTTACCCCGTTTTTGGTTGCCATTAAGCCAAAATAGATAACCCCTTTAAAAGGTCTTCCTTCTGCTCGGAGGCCATTAATGGTGGGCAGGAAGATGTTTTTCATACATTCTTCTTCTAAGTCTTTGTTATACACACGGCTGGGAGAGAAAGTGCCCATACCGCCGGTATTTAAGCCTTCGTCGTTATCGTAGGCACGTTTGTGGTCCTGAGCGGATACCATGGGCACCACGGTTTTGCCGTCGGTAAACGCCAACACGGAAATTTCGGGACCGGTTAAGAATTCTTCAATTACCACGGTGGAGCCGGAATTTCCGAACACTTTATCCACCATCATTTCATTAATAGCAGCTACCGCTTCTTCTTCGTTCTGGGCAATGATAACCCCTTTACCTAATGCTAAACCGTCTGCTTTAATAACAGCAGGATAGGTGTTTTCTGCTTTTAAGTAAGAGATAGCAGAATCTGCATCGGTAAAGGTTTCATATTTCGCGGTGGGGATATTGTATTTTTTCATCAGCTCTTTGGAGAAGGCTTTGCTTCCTTCCACAATCGCTGCATTTTTGCGGGGACCGAAAGCACGGATTCCTGCGGCTTCTAACTCGTCCACCAAGCCTAATACCAACGGGTCATCGGGAGCAACCATAACCATATCGAAAGCTTCTTCTTTGGCATAAGATACCAGCTTTTCAATTTCGGTTGCCTTGATGGGCACTAAGGTTGCCAACTGAGAGATACCGCCGTTTCCGGGTGCACAATAGATATTAAGGTCGGGGTTATCCCGTTTTAAGCATTTGATAATGGCGTGTTCTCTTCCGCCACCGCCAACAACTAAGATTTTTTTATTTTTTTCACTCATTGTCTTTCATTCTCCTATCCGTTAATCAAAAGGAAATAGGGAATTTTCGATAAAAATTCCCTATTGTTTTCTTATTTTAGTGATGGAATAAACGGTTGCCGGTGAATACCATAGCAATACCGTATTTGTTACAGGTGTCGATAACATGGTCATCACGGATGGAACCGCCGGGCTGAGCAATAAACTCTACCCCGCTCTTTCTGGCACGTTCAATGTTATCGCCAAAGGGGAAGAATGCATCGGAACCAACAGACACACCGGACTGGGTTTTCAGCCATTCTAAGCGTTCTTCACGGGTTAACACAGGCGGTTTTTCAGTGAAAAACTGTTCCCAAACACCATCTTCCAACACGTCCATATATTCGTCGGAAATATACACGTCGATGGTGTTGTCTCTGTCGGGACGACGGATATCGGGTTTGAATTTTAAGTTCAACACTTTTTCGTGCTGTCTTAAATACCAAACGTCTGCTTTGTTACCTGCCAGTCTGGTACAGTGAATTCTGGACTGCTGACCTGCGCCAACGCCGATCACCTGTCCGCCCTTTGCATAGCAAACGGAGTTGGACTGGGTATACTTTAAGGTAATTAACGCAATAATCAAGTCAATTTTTGCACTTTCAGGGAAAGATTTTGCATCAGTCACAAAATTGGTTAACATATTTTCGTCAATTTTCAGTTCGTTTCTTCCCTGCTCAAAGGTGATACCGAATACATCACGACGTTCAATGGGCTTGGGAGTGAAATCTTTGTCAATCTGGATAACGGTGTAGCCGCCTTTTCTTTTGGATTTTAAGATTTCCAGCGCCTCGGGAGTATAGTCGGGCGCGATGATACCGTCAGACACTTCTTTGGCAATGATTGCCGCAGTTTCTTTGTCACAGGTATCAGATAAAGCGATAAAATCACCGTAGGAAGACATTCTGTCTGCACCTCTTGCTCTTGCATATGCGCAAGCCATAGGAGAAAGCTCAAATTCTTCCACAAAGTTGATTTTCTTTTCTAAATCGGAAAGGGGTAACCCAACTGCTGCACCTGCAGGGCTAACGTGTTTAAAAGATGCTGCTGCGGGAAGACCGGTAGCTTCTTTTAATTCTTTTACCAGCTGCCAGCTGTTAAAGGCATCCAAAAAGTTAATGTAACCGGGTCTGCCGTTTAAAATGGTAATGGGCAAATCATATTCCTCGGTAAAAATTCTGGAGGGTTTTTGATTGGGGTTACAACCGTATTTTAATTCTAATTCTTTCATCGTTTCGGTTCCTTTCCTTTTTTTCGTTGTTATTTGTTTTTGTTGATGATTCTGGTCTCATAAGAACCGTCTTTTAAAGAAATGTATCTTACAAACAAGGAAACCTTGTTGTCTTCATTTAAGTTTGTCCATAAGGTGTTGGTAAAAGCGTCAATATCTTCGTTAATTTCCACCAGTTCGGGTTCCCCATAGAAAGAAGGGATGGGATTACCGTCACATTTGTAGGTATGGATGAAATGGCCTTCACCCGCTACGGGCTGAGAATATTCATAGAAGAATCTCTGGCAGGATTCGCCGTTGCCCATTGCACTTTTTAAAATAGACATTTTATAGGAAAATCCGCTATTTACGGTCAGTTCTGCAGAAATACGGGGAGTGTAGTTTGGAGCATCGGGTTCAAACTCACGGGTACGAAGTGCTTCTTCGAAGGTTTTGCCATCTTTTAAGAAGTCATACACGGTGTCGGTCTGGTCACCGTTGGTCACCACGGTTTTATCCCCCAGTACACGAACAGGTGCATAAATAATTAAAGAGGGATCGCTTAATTTGGAGGGGTCAAACGCTTCGGTGCGGATGCCTTCTCCTTCCGTCACAAACACACGGTTACGACTGTTTTCGCTTCTTCCCATAATAAAATATGCGGTTACGGCATGTTCACCGTCTTTGGATTTTCCAACGATGATGCCTCTGCCGGGATAAGAATTTGTATTCAGTAATTCTGCAATCTGATTCATAGTCTATGTTGTTCCTTTCCTATACTCTGCCACTTAAAACCAATTCACAGGCTTGGGGTAGAATCTTCCATTCTGCCTGCTCCATTACTCTTTTTTGCAACACTTCGGGAGTGTCACCATCCTCTACCATCACGGGCTGTTGCAAAATGATTCTGCCACCGTCGGTAATTTCGTTGACAAAATGCACCGTTGCACCGGTCACTTTTACTCCTTTTTTTAAAGCCGCTTCGTGAACTTTCAGTCCGTAGAAACCGTCTCCGCAAAAAGACGGAATGAGGGACGGATGCACGTTGATGATTTTTTCGGGAAATTCTTTGATAATTTCTTCTCCGATAATGGATAAAAATCCTGCCAACACGATTAAATCGGGATTTTCCGCTTTTAATTCGGCAAGGAGCGCTTTCTGATAGCTTTCGTTATCGGGAAAGCTTTTTCTTGCCACTACCACACCGGGAATCCCTGCGTTTTTGGCACGTTCCAATGCATACACATCCGGTTTGGAGGAAATTACTTTGGTAATTTCACCCGACACAATCACATCCTTGGCATCAATCAATGCCTGCAGGTTGGTACCGCCGCCGGACACTAACACAACAATCTTTTTCATTAGATCAGTTTCACTCCTGCGTCACCGTTTTCTACGGTACCTAAAATATATGCTTTTTCCCCTAAGGATTCGATGATTTTTACCACGCCGTCTGCATCGCCTTTGTTCACAGCCATGCAAAGACCGATACCCATATTATAGGTGTTATACATATTTTCTTCCGAAATACCGCCTTTTGCCTGCAACAGTTTAAAGATGGGTAGCACCGGGAAGGAATCTTTTTTAATGACCGCTTCGGTACCTTTGGGTAACATTCTCGGAATGTTTTCATAGAAACCGCCGCCGGTGATATGAGAAATTGCTTTCACTTTGTACTGAGCTAACACAGCCAGCACGGTTTTTACATAAATTTTGGTGGGGATGATTAAAGCTTCGCCTAAGGTCATACCCAGTTCATCATAATATGCGGCTAAATTTTTCTTCGCTTCTTCTTCGGGACCGTTTAATTCAAACACTTTTCTCACCAGAGAGTAACCATTGGAATGAATCCCGGAGGAAGCCACGCCGATTAACACGTCGCCTTCTGCCACGGTGGAGCCGTCGATAATTTTATCTTTATCCACAACGCCCACGGAGAATCCTGCCAAATCGTATTCGTCCACAGGATAGAAACCGGGCATTTCTGCAGTTTCACCGCCAACTAACGCACATTCACCTAAGATACAGCCGTCGCTGACACCTTTTACGATTTCTGCGATTCTTTCAGGCACGTTTTTGCCAACTGCTAAGTAGTCTAAGAAGAACAGAGGTTTTGCACCGGAGCAAACAATATCGTTTACACACATTGCAACACAGTCCTGGCCAACGGTATCGTGTTTGCCGGTTAAGAATGCAATTTTTAATTTGGTGCCCACACCGTCAGTACCGGATACTAAAACGGGATTGGTGTAGTTACCGGTTTTAAACAGTTCAAACAGACCGCCAAAACCGCCGATGTCGGTCATAACGCCATTGGTAAAAGTTTTCTTTACGCTTTCTTTAATCAGTTCCACGGAACGGTATCCTGCGTGGATATCTACGCCCGCCTGTTTATATGCTTCATTCATAGTTTTTGCCCTCTTTCTTATAAACTTGCCACTTCGTCCTGAAGTTTTTTATCTTTGGCACGAACTTCGTTTGCCATATTCTCTTTCATTTGTTCTAATTTACTTTCAATATCTTTATACTTTAGGGAAAGTATCTGCAGTGCTAAAATTGCCGCATTGTCGCCACCGTCAATGGCTACGGTTGCCACAGGGATACCTTTTGGCATCTGCACGATGGATAACAGTGCATCCAGGCCGTCTAAGGTAGACGCCTTAATGGGAATACCGATCACAGGCAAGGTGGTAAACGCTGCTAAAACGCCACCTAAATGTGCCGCCTTTCCTGCAGCCGCAATAATCACTTCAAAACCGTTCGCTTTGGCGTTTTTGGAAAACTGTGCCGCATCTTCAGGAGTTCTGTGAGCAGACATCACTTTCACTTCCACGTCCACTCCGTAATCTTTTAAGGTTTTAATACATCCTTTTAACTGGGGAAAATCAGAATCGCTTCCCATAATGACTGCAACTTTCGGCATTTTTTGCTCTTCCTTTCCGATACTTTTTTCGTTTGTCAGATGTTACGGATAAAAAATTATCCTATCCTAACATATCAAATTCATTATACCACAGCCAAACTTAAAATGCAAGACAATCCGACCATTTTTTTCTTTTTTTCAGCCTCGCTTTCTTGGTTTTTTTCCAAATCCTTTTTGGGTAAATTGTTTTGGCGTTTTTCTTATAATTATTTCAACACTGTTTTGGAATATTCTCTGAAAAATCCACATATAGTGAAATGAAAATAAAAAGAGCCTGCTCAAAAAATAATCACAAAGGAGAACCTTCTATGATGGAAGCAAACGTGACAAAAACTGTTTGGACAAAAAACGTCAGCCAACCCATTGAATGGGATTTAAACGTATCCGATTCCAAACGTGATATTTTAAAAATTCTCTCACAAAAACTTACGGGCTATGTATCGGAATATAGTGTTCGGGACAACTTATTCACAGCCAAGGTGAAGCTTTGTGCCAATCTGCTGTACTTACCAGAAGGTGCCCAGATGGGACAAATTTGTTCCATCTCCCACTCTGACACCATTTTAATCAAAGAAGAAATCCCCTCTTCCTTAGCCTGGGATTTTTCCGACATTGCCTTTTCTGTCTCCCAAAATAATCCTGTATTTATCAATTCACGAAAAGCAGGAATCCGAGGCAGATTGCACCTTACACTTACCTTAAAAGAAAATGTTTTCATTCCCCGCCTTACCATAGACGAAGATGTTGAATGTTTGAGCGAGACGATTCCTACATACTGCATTCTTCAAAGCACAGAAGAAGAATTTCCGGTTGCCTTAAATTTTCCGCTACCACCGGGAAAACCTCCTGTGGCGGAAATTCTAGAGTCCTCTCTGCAGGTGAGGAATCAAGATTTAAAACCTATTTCCAATAAGGTTGTAGCCAAAGGTGACTACACATTAAAAATGTTGTATTACTCCACGCTATCCACCCTAGAAACTGCTGAATGTTCCTCTCCCTTCACTGAAATCGTGGATATGGGAGCGGAAGAAAAAGATTTTTTAATATACGATATGATACCTTTTTTAGAGGATATTAAAGTCACCGAAAATGAAGAAAACGAGGCAAAATCTATTCACGCCACCGGTGTGATGCAGTTAAAACTGCAAGCAACAACACCCGGGAAAACTTCTTATATCATCGATGCTTACAGCCCCAACTGCGCTGTCAAGCTGTTAAAGAAAACCACCTCTTTCGAACAACTTCAGATTCTGCCGCCCGAAACGGTTTCCATCAAGGAAATTATTGCGTTACCCGATGTGCAATTTGAAGGAATTGCAGATATATCCTGCACTCCGAAACTTAATAACACTAAAATTGAGCATCACCGAATCATCATGTCGGGAGACTTGGATACCATCATCTTATATCAGACGCCCTCAGGAATGAACTCTTTATCCCGACAAATCCCCTTTGAACTGGTACATGACCTTTCAGCTCCCATCGCTTGTGAAAGCGCAACTGCAAAGCTATTCCCCAACCATTTTTCTTATAATATCTTAAATCAAAATTCTTTGGAACTGCGAATGGGTGTCACTGCACAAATGATGATGCACCATACCACCCAAAAAGAATATGTGGAAGGAATTTTACCCGACCGCGAAAAGCCATTGAAAATTGACCGTGCTCCCATTGTTGCCTATATGATAAAACCGGGGGATACCCTGTTTAACATTGCCAAAAAATATGCCACCACCGTGGACCGCTTGAAAGCGGTGAACAACATTGACAACGACCGCAATTTAAAGGTTGGCAGTTATCTGATTATTGAGTAATACAATTAAAAGAGACTGCATCACGAAATGTGATACAGTCTCTTTTTTCGTTCAGTATGTTCAATCATTACAAATTCAAGCGGCTAATATCAAAACGACCATTTTGTTTAAAATATCCTAAATTAAAAGGCTGTGTAGGATTTTTCTTTTGCCACAATTCTGCCACCTGTTTCAATTCATTTGCAGTAATCAGAAGAATTTGAGTATCATTATTCAAAGAAAAATCAACACAAAGTTGTGCACTTTGCGGAGTGAATTCAGGGGCAATCACCATAAACACAACCACGTCCTTATCAGATGAATTGATATATCTTTCAAATTGCTGAATATGGTCTTTTAAATTAACAGAACTTTCTTTGGATTTGTTATCCCACATAATATACTTATCTTTAAAAGTAAGTTTTCCATCAGGATGGTCAGTTCCCGTCAAGGTTAGCGGTTTATTTAACAACATCTTTTCAAACAGATAGTTTGTAGCATCCTCGAATAAGTGTTCGCATTGTAAATCCTTTTCAATAATTTTATTTGCTCTTAAGAATTTTAAGTCCCTATTTGCCAACTGTTCATAAACAGAAATCAGCTTTTCTCTATCATCTTCAGTTTTTAATTCAATTTTTCTCATGGAATCATAAAAAGCCAAGATTCGTTCAATCAACACATTTTTTGTACCAGAGACATTCAAACCGATTTCGCCGCACCATGCAGATAAAACGGAACCGTCCAATCCATCTCGTGGAGAAAATCCTCCCAACAAATTGGAGGGAAGAATAGATTTTAAAATCACATCTTTTAATTCTGTCAGAGTTGGGTTATTAGACAACTCAATTTGCGCTTTTCTAGAATTTTGACTTGCTTTGTGAATAATATCAATTAAATATTGCTTCTTCGCTTTCTTTATGATATAGTCAATCATTTTTTCATAGCCATAAGCACGAATTTCAATGTTGTAGTATTGACGCAAGCATTTTGCAATGTCGTCAGGAATCATATCGCATACGATGCCGTCTGAATTTTTTATAGTAAATAACAATCCCTTCGATTGTAAAGCTTTTCTTGTATCATCAATATCTTTCGATTCGTGTAACAGGTTCTCTCGTTGCGGGAATCGTCCTGCTTTTGCTTCTAACATGTGAAACTCTTTGTTGGAAATAGACAAGTATTTTCTAAGTGCTTCCAACAAGTTTTTTTCATCTACTGAGATATCATCATTGTATGCCCAAGCAACATCAAGCATATGTTTAAACAATGCAAAATCCTTAGACATTTTAGTAAAATCATAGTTGTTAGAATCGTCAACAATATTCTTTTCATATGTCTTGATTGCGGAATCGGTTTCTGTTTCTTTTGAAATGAAGTCATCTTGATTCAAAAGATGATCTCTTAACAGAATAGGTGAAATGATACGAATGGCACGATTTGAATCTAACTTTATCTTTTCCAACTGATTGGAAATATTTTCATAAGATGTATATTGTAATGCAGTTTTAATTAAACATTCCTTTATTTCATCTAAAGAAAGTCTAGTATAGTCTGCAACATAAGCGGATGCAATTCTCTTTGCAATAGTTATATTAGGGATGTTTTCTACATATTGAATAAAATTCATATTTATCACCTCAGTATAAGTATATCATATATTTCTAAAAAAGTCAAACTCTAACAATAAATACCGTCTTTTAGTAAGATAAACGCATAAAAAAATGGCTTACAGAGTGTTCTGTAAGCCATTTTCTTGTTTTTATAAACCAAATTTCTTTTTGAATTTTTCTACACGTCCGCCGGTGTCTACCAGTTTCTGTTTGCCGGTATAGAACGGATGGCATTTTGCACAAATTTCCACGTGCAGGTTTTCCTTGCTGGAGCCGGTTTCATAAACCGCGCCACAAGCACAGGTGATAGTGGTTTTTTTGTAATCCGGATGGATTCCCTGTTTCATTGTGAATACCTCCTTATACTAATTCGATTACAGACATTAAAGCTGCATCGCCACGGCGTTCGAAAGTTTTGATGATTCTGGTGTAACCACCGTTTCTTTCAGCATATTTCGGAGCGATTTCTTCAAACAGCTTTTTCACAACATCTTCTTTGGTGATAAAAGCCAGCGCCTGTCTTCTTGCATGTAAAGTATCTTTTTTCGCAAGAGTAATCATTTTTTCAGCCAATGCTCTGGTTTCTTTTGCTCTGGTAACGGTGGTTTCCATTTTACCGTGTTCTAACAGAGCAGTAACAAGATTTTTGAGCATAGCGATTCTATGGTCTGTAGGACGACCTAATTTTCTGGTTCCTGCCATTTTGACATAGCCTCCCTTTTTAATCAATTCCCTTTCGGGTCAGGTTTATTCTTCTTCCTGCGCCAGAGTCAAGCCTAACGCTTCTAATTTGGCAATAACTTCTTCCATGGATTTTCTACCTAAGTTTCTTACCTTAATCATTTCTTCCTGAGTCTTCTTGGACAGGTCTTCAACATTGTTGATACCTGCACGTTTCAGACAGTTGTAAGAACGAACAGACAAGTCTAAATCCTCGATAGTCATTTCCAAAACTTTTTCTTTGTAGTCTTCTTCTTTTTCCACCATGATATCGCTGTTCTTTGCTTCTTCGGACAAACCTACGAATAAAGACAGATGCTCGCTCATGATTTTTGCAGCCCAGCCAACTGCTTCGTCAGCAGTCAACACGCCGTTGGTCCAAACTTCCAAAGTCAGTTTATCATGGTCGGTTTTGTTACCTACTCTGGTGTTTTCAACAGTTGCATTTACCTTCTTTACAGGAGTATAAATGGAGTCAACCGGAATTGCACCCACAGGCAGAGTCGGAGTTTTATTCAGTTCAGAAGGAACATATCCGATACCGTGGTCAAACACAATTTCCATATAGAATTTTGCGTCTTTATTTAAGGTTGCAATGTGCAGTTCGGGGTTTTTAATTTCCACTTCTGCATCCGGTTTGATATCGCCGGCAGTTAAAACACATTCGCCGTCTGCTTCTAAAATCACGGTTTTAGGACCGTCACAGAACAGTTTTGCAGCGATATTTTTTACATTCAGAATAATTTCGGTTACATCTTCTTTCACACCGGGAATGGTGGAGAATTCGTGTACCACACCATCAATTTTCACGCTGGTGGGAGCAACACCTTCCAAAGAAGATAACAGAATTCTTCTCAAGCTGTTACCAAGGGTAGTACCATATCCCCGATTTAACGGGCTTAAGGAAAATTTAGCATAATCACCGCTGGGTGACCGGTCTAAAAATTCGATATTGGGTTTTTCAATTAAAATCATATTGTGACCCTCCTCACCTACTGGTGTTCAATCTTATTTTCTATCGTGTTGGAGTTTTACGCTCTTTGGGTCAGCCATACTGACTTAACCGCCTCCTCCGACCAAAAAACGATCGGAGAAAGCATAAAAGCAAAGTCAATATCTTATTTGGAGTACAACTCAACGATTAAGTGTTCTTCAACTTCCAGATCGATTTCGTCTCTGGTGGGCATTCTTACGATAGAAGCGCTTAAAGCGTTTTTATCTAAAGATAACCACATGGGAACTACTTTAGATTCGGTAGTTTCTAACACTGCTTTAATCTTTTCAGAGCTGCGGCTCTTATCTTTAATGGTGATGGTATCTCCTGCCTTCAGTAAGATAGAAGGAATGTTTGCTTTCTGACCGTTTACTTCAAAATGGCCATGTCTAACCAGCTGTCTAGCTTCCGGTCTGGAAGTAGCCCAACCTAATCTGTAAACGATGTTATCTAATCTGGATTCTAAGATGATCAGTAAGTTTTCACCGGTGATGCCTGCTTTTTTAACAGCCATTTCGTAGTAGTTTGCAAACTGACCTTCTAATACGCCATAATATCTTCTAGTTTTCTGTTTTTCACGCAGCTGAACGCCGTATTCAGACATTTTCTTTCTTGCCTGGCCGTGCTGTCCGGGAGCATATGCTCTTTTAGACAGTGCACATTTTTCAGAAAAACATCTGGTACCTTTTAAGAAAAGTTTCTGATTTTCTCTTCTGCAAAGACGGCACACTGCACCTGTATATCTTGCCATTTGTTTTGCACCTCCACTTGTATTCTTTGGCTTATCGCCAAAATCCTAAATTTCAAATAATAATGTTCTCCAAAAGAGATTATACTCTTCTTCTCTTCGGAGGTCTGCAACCGTTGTGAGGAATAGGAGTTACGTCTTTAATCATGGTAACTTCCAAACCTGCGGTCTGCAGTGCTCTGATTGCAGCTTCTCTACCGGAACCGGGACCTTTTACGAAAACTTCAACAGTTTTTAAGCCATGTTCCATAGCAGCTTTTGCAGCAGTTTCAGCAGCCATCTGTGCAGCAAACGGGGTGTTTTTTCTGGAGCCTCTGAAGCCCAGACCACCTGCGGATGCCCAAGAAAGTGCATTACCTGCAACGTCAGTGATGGTTACGATTGTATTGTTGAAAGAAGACTGAATATGAACTGCACCTTTCTCAATGTGCTTCTTCTCTTTTCTTCTTCTGGTAGTTCTTTTAACCGCTTTAGCCATTTGATTTTCTCATTCCTTTCGTTAAAGTGCATCTCTACACTTCGATTCTTCTAGGCAACAAGCTTCTTAGCCTGCCTGCCGTATGGGAAACCCAAGCAAAAAGATTATTTCTTTTTGTTTGCCATAGTTTTTCTGGGACCTTTTCTGGTTCTTGCGTTGGTTTTGGTTCTCTGACCTCTGCAAGGCAGACCTTTTCTGTGTCTGGTTCCTCTGTAACATCCAATTTCAATCAAACGTTTGATATCCATTGCAACGTCACGGCGAAGATCACCTTCAACTACATGGTTTTTGTCGATATTATCTCTTAATTTTGCTACTTCTTCATCGGTTAAATCTTTAACTCTGGTGTCGGGATTGATTCCGGTTTCTTTTAAAATTCTTCTGGAAGCAGAAACACCAATTCCGTAGATATAGGTCAAACCGATTTCTACTCTTTTTTCTCTGGGTAAGTCGATACCAGCAATTCTTGCCATTTGAATCTACACCTCCTGATTTTTTCGTGTTGGATTTCGTTTGTTTATTGGCGGTTTCCCGCGAAAACGATTAGTGAAACCGTTTTCCTCTCACAGTGAGAGCAGTTGGAACACGTTTTATAAAAAGTATTCCTTATATGAAGCAAACATCCTGCAAAAAAGGCATACAGAGGAACTCTGTACAGCCGCGCCTTTTTCACAAAAGGTTTGTCTTTGCCGCTAAACGGGCATTCTTTGGAATTTGGCGATTAACCCTGTCTCTGTTTGTGTTTGGGGTTTTCGCAAATTACCATGATATTTCCTTTTCTGCGGATAACTTTACATTTTTCGCAGATTTTTTTTACAGACGGTCTTACTTTCATGAGTATTTACCTCCTATTATTTCGCTCTCCATACAATTCTGCCTCTGGTTAAATCATAGGGAGACATTTCTAAAGTCACTTTATCTCCCGGCAGAATTTTAATGTAGTGCATTCTTAATTTTCCTGAGATATGAGCTAAAATTTTGTGCCCATTTTCTAATTCAACTGTGAACTGAGCATTGGGTAATGCTTCAATTACAGTTCCTTCTAATTCAAGTACATCATCTTTCGGCATAATTTTTCCTCCGTGCAACTGTTATTCTTCCGATTCAGTATCATCTGTGAGAGCCCGAAGTGATTTTCGAAGCTCTGCATTGGTAATTTTTTTACCTTCGCTGATTTTTTGAAGCAGACGTTCATTTAAAGTATATTGGGATTTTTCCAAATGCTTTACTTTTTTCTTCTTCGGCTTTTCTAATTTCCGAAGCATTCCGTCTGCAAGCAACACATAATTGGAATCTAAAACTTCCAATACCATAAAAATGCGATTCTTATCTCTACCGCTTAAGGATACAACCAAGTCCGCTATTTGAAACATCCTTGCCCTCCTTATAACGTAGTTAAGATGACAGGTTCACTGTCTGTGATAAGAATGGTATTTTCGTAATGTGCCGATAGGCTGCCGTCCACCGTACGGATAGTCCAACGGTCTATGGCATCCTGATACACAGGATATTGCCCTAGGTTTACCATAGGTTCCACGGCAATGGTCATCCCCGGCATCAGCTTGGGTCCCTTCCCTGCTCTTCCGAAATTGGGAACCGACGGCCCTTCGTGCAAATTCGCTCCGATGCCGTGGCCTTCCAAATCACGAACAATGGAAAACCCTTTTCCTTCAATAAATGTCTGAATGGTTTCTGAAATATCTCCGACTCTGTTTCCTGCCACAGCCTGCTTCATCCCTAAAAAGAAACTTTCTCGGGTTGCTTCCACAAGAAGCTTTGCCTCTTGGGAAACGGCTCCGGCGAATGCAGTGTCGGCACAGTCGCCATGATATCCTTTATAACAAGCGCCGCAATCAATGCTGACAATATCGCCTTCCTGAATCACGTATTCACCGGGAATTCCATGCACCACCTCATCGTTCACCGAAACACAAATGTGCATCGGATAACCATTGTATTGGTAAAAAGATGGGGTAGCATTGCATTTTCTGATGAAATTTTCTGCAATTTTGTCAAGCTCAATTGTCTTGATTCCCGGTCTTACCGCTTCGATAGCTTTTTGTAAAGCACCTTTGGTAATCTGACCAGCTTTTTTCATCAGTGTAATTTCTTCTTTACTTTTAATATAAATCATAATCTTACACCCAGCACTTGTAATGCATTTTCCACAGTATCTTCCACACCGACACAACTTTGAACGGCTACCAATAATCCCTTTTCAGAGAAAAGTTGAATTAAAGGTTGTGTTTCTTTGCGATAAATATCCAACCGTTTGGAAATTACCTCCGGTCGGTCATCCTCTCTGATCTTCAGAGTGGTACCGCATTCGTCACAAATATTGTCCTGTTTCGGTGGATTATACTGAATATGAAAGGTAGCTCTGCAATTTGGACATTCTCTGCGACCGGCTAAACGATTGATAATCGTTTCATCAGACACATCTAAAAGCAACGCTTTATCCAGCTTGATTCCCAACTCAGCCAAATTTTCTACCTGAGCAGTATTTCTGGGAAAACCGTCTAAAATGTATCCGTTCCGACAATCTGGCTCCGAAAGTCTATTGATGAGTAACTTGTAAACCATTTCGTCCGACACAAAATTTCCTTTGGAAATCAGCCGATCAATTTCTTGTCCTAATGGAGAGCCCTTACCAATCTCATCCCGGAGCAATGCTCCGGTTGAGATGGTTGGAATTTCTAATTTTTTTGCTAAATTTCGCGCCAAAGTTCCTTTACCGGCACCGGGCGCTCCTAATAATGTCAAAATCATTGTTATGCACCGCAAAAAATTTTAATCTAAGAAGCCTTTATAATGTCTCATCAACATCTGAGATTCAATCTGTTTTACGGTTTCAATTGCAACACCTACTACGATGATCAGAGAAGATCCACCGAATGCAAACGCAGGATTGATGTGCGAGAGCAAGGTGGGAACAACTGCAATCAACGCAATAAAGATTGCACCGATCAGAGTGATTCTGTTTAATACCATACGGATGAAGTCACTGGTGGGTTTACCAGGTCTTAAGCCGGGAACGAAACCACCGTTAGCCTTCATGTTATTTGCAATTTCAATCGGATTAAACTGCAGTTCAGTATAGAAGAATGTGAACAGAATAATCAGAATGAAATAAATGATGGAGTACCAAATGCTACCGGGTGATAACACACGGATAACGCCTGCCCAGAATCCGGTACCTGCACCGCCAAGCATCTGTGCGATGGTTGCAGGGAATGCCATAATAGATACAGCAAAGATGATGGGTAAAACCCCTGCCATAGCAACCTTAATCGGCACGTGAGTGCTCTGGCCGCCATACATTTTTCTACCAACAACTCTTTTTGCATACTGAACAGGAATTCTTCTTTCAGCATTGTTCATCAGAACGATGAAACCGATTACAACCAGGATAATCAACGCCAGTGCAGCAATGATTAACCAGTTGGTTCCACCTACGATAAAGGAATACAGCGCAGTAGGAGCACCGGATACGATACCTGCAAAGATGATCATGGAGATACCGTTACCAACACCTTTTTCATTAATCTGCTCACCTAACCACATTAAGAATGCGGTACCAGCTGTTAAGGTAAGAACTACAGCAAAGAAGGTGATCGGTCCTTTAAAGCTTGTATCAACAACAGCCATGTATAAACCGGATGCCTGAACAAATGCTAAAACGATGGTAACAATACGAGTGATTTTTGCAATTTTCTTTTTGCCTTCTTCCCCTTCTTTAGCCATTTTTTCCAAAGCGGGAATTGCAACAGTCAGAAGCTGCATGATAATGGATGAGTTAATGTAAGGGGTGATGCTCATTGCAAAAATAGTTGCTTGCTCTAAAGCATTACCGGACATAATGTTTGCTAAACCAAACAGAGTATTATTTCCGCTGCCAAACAGCTGGGGTAAAATATCTCTGTTAATAAAGGGAACAGGGATATGCGATCCTAATCTGAAAACAACCAGTAACAGCAAAGTGTATAAGAGTTTTTTTCTCAGATCCGGAATTTTCCATGCATTTTTTAATATGCTAAACATATTAAATCACCTCAGTCTTTCCACCTAAAGCAGTAATTTTTTCAGCAGCAGCTTTTGAGAATCTTGCAGCTTTTACAGTCAGCTTTTTGGTAAGATCTCCTCTGTTTAACACAACAATTCCGTCATTGATTTTAGAAATTACGCCAGTTTCTTTTAACAGTTCAGCAGTAACTTCAGTTCCGTTTTCAAATCTTTCTAAATCGGAAAGATGAATTTCGGTATAGTTTTTCGCAAAGATATTGTGGAAGCCTCTTTTGGGGAGTCTTCTTGCTAACGGCATCTGACCGCCTTCAAAGCCGGGTCTTACACCGCCGCCAGATCTTGCTTTCTGACCTTTATGACCTTTGCCGGCTTGTTTTCCGTTACCGGAAGCGTGACCTCTACCTTTTCTGTAACGCTCTTTTACGGAACCCGGAGCCGGAGATAATTCATTTAATCTCATAACTTTTACACCTCCGAATGAATTTTAGTTTTAGACTTCTTCACAGTCTACCAGATAAGATACTTTTTTTACCATACCTCTGATCTGAGGTGTATCATTATGGATTTTTTCGTCTCTGATTTTTTTCAGGCCTAATGCGTTTGCAGTCTTAATATGGCTGTCAAGACGACCGATCAGGCTCTTTTTTAAAGTAACTTTTAATTTAGCCATTTTTAAAATACCAAGTGCTTAAAAACTTTTAGGCACATTTCCTTTCTTTCGGACTCATCTTATTTGGTTCTGATTCCTATGAAACCTCTTATTTCACGATTTCAGCGGGAGTTTTACCTCTTTTATCAGCCACTTCTTTTAAACTCATTAAGCTCTTTAATCCTTCGATAGTAGCAGATACTACGTTTCTGGGATTGTTGGATCTTAAACATTTGGTTCTGATATCTCTGATACCAGCCAGTTCCAGTACGGCTCTGGCAGGGCCACCAGCGATAACACCGGTACCTTCAGCAGCAGGTTTTAATAACACTCTGCCTGCACCAAATTCACCAATAACTTCATGAGGAATAGTAGTTTTGTACAGGGGAATTTCCACCATGTTTTTCTTTGCATCCTCAATACCTTTTCTGATTGCATCCGGAATTTCAGCTGCTTTACCCATACCGCAACCTACTCTACCGTTTTCGTCGCCTACAACTACCAAAGCTGAGAAACGGAAGGTTCTACCACCTTTTACAACTTTAGCAACTCTGTTTAAGGCAACAACTTTTTCTTTAATATCCAGCGTAGCCGGATCAAATTTAGCTTGATTCACGATTGTATTTCCTCCTTATCACTAAAGTGTAATTAGAACTGCAGTCCGCCTTCTCTGGCACCTTCAGCCAAAGCGGCAACGCGTCCGTGGTACAGATAACCGCCACGATCGAATACAACAACTTCGATACCTTTGGCTTTTGCTTTTTCTGCAACCAATAAACCAACTTTTTTCGCAGCTTCAATGTTTCCACCCGGATTCTTGCCGAATTCAGGGCTTAAGGTAGAAGCGGAAACTAAGGTAACACCTGCAACGTCATCGATAATCTGAGCATAAATGTGATTTAAGCTTCTGAACACATTCAGTCTCGGTTTCTGTGCAGTACCTTTAATATTATTTCTGATTCTGTAATGTCTTTTTACTCTGGCAACATTACTGTTTTGCTTTTTAACCACTGTTTATTCACTCCTTTAAACAATCTGATAAAACAGCTAAGGAACATAACCAAACGATTATTTCTTCTTAGCGCCGGTTTTACCTTCTTTTCTGATAATAACTTCATCAACGTATTTGATACCTTTACCTTTATAGGGTTCCGGAGGTCTTTTTTCACGGATATTGGCAGCGAACTGACCAACTTTCTGTTTATCGGGACCTTTTACGATGATTTTATTCGGTGTGGGGCAATCCAGGGTGATACCGTCACGTTCTTCCATCTCAACCTGATGAGAATAACCTAAGTTCATAACGATTTTGTTACCCTGTTTTGCAACTCTGTAACCAACACCGTTGATTTCCAGTTCTTTAGAGAAACCGGAGGTAACACCGGTAATCATATTGGAAAGGATGGTACGAGTTAAACCGTGTAAGGATCTATGTGTTTTTTCATCACTGGGTCTGGTTACGGTTACTTCGTTATTTTCCAATTTCAGGACCATGTCCTTATTGAACTTCTGTTCTAAAGTTCCTAAGGGACCTTTTACAGTTACTAAATTTTCAGCGCCGATTGTTACTGTTACTCCATTCGGTACGGAGATCGGCATTTTACCAATTCTAGACATCTTTTATCCCTCCATTACCAAATATAAGCGAGAATTTCGCCGCCGACATTTTCCTGTCTTGCTTTTTTATCGGTCATGATTCCTTTAGAAGTGGAAACTAACGCGATACCCAGGCCTTTTAATACTTTCGGCAGTTCTTCGCTTTTTGCGTAAACTCTGAGACCCGGTTTTGAAATTCTTCTCAAACCATTAATTGTTTTAGTTTTGTTTGCACCGTATTTCAGGGTGATTCTGATGATGCCCTGAGTGCTGTTGTCAATCAGCTGGAAATTCTTAATGTAGCCTTCTTCTAAAAGAATCTCAGCAATTGCTTTTTTCATATTAGATGCGGGAACATCCACGGTATCGTGTTTTGCTGTACCTGCATTTCTAATTCTTGTAAGCATATCTGCAATAGGATCTGTGATCTGCATTGTATAGCCTCCTTTTTTAAGGTATTGTTTATCACGCCAAGGTGATACGACTTACCTAAAACCTTGTTCTTAATTCTTTACGTGCCCCATCGGGGGACTTTTCTGCCCTTTCGGGCAGTTACAGTCTTTCGCCTGCAAAAACCAATCTTACCAGCTTGCTTTTTTCACGCCGGGAATCTGACCTTTGTATGCCAGTTCTCTGAAGCAAATACGGCAAATGCCATATTTTCTAAGATAAGCATGAGGTCTGCCGCAGATTTTACATCTGTTGTATTCTCTGGTGCTGAACTTCTGGGGTTTCTGCTGCTTATTAATCATAGATTTTTTAGCCATTTGTTTCCATTTCCTTTCACTTTACTCTTGTGTTTTGGGAATCTTCAGAAATCGACGCTTACGCTTTAATGAAGGGAGCGCCCATCAGAGTCAGTAATTCTTTTGCTTCTTCGTCAGTTTTTGCAGTGGTAACGAATGCAATGTCCATACCTCTGATTTTTTCTACCTTATCGTATTCGATTTCCGGGAAAATCAGCTGTTCTTTGATACCGAATGCGTAGTTGCCGCGGCCGTCAAAAGAGTTTGCGCTAATACCTCTGAAGTCTCTTACACGGGGAAGAGCGATGCAGAATAATCTTTCGATAAATTCATACATTCTTTCGCCACGTAAAGTAACTTTACATCCAATGTTCATACCTTCTCTTAATTTGAAGTTAGATACGGATTTTTTCGCTTTGGTCAGAACTGCTTTCTGACCGGTGATTAAGGTTAAGTCTGCAGCAGCGCTTTCTAACGCTTTTGCATTGTCTTTTGCTTCACCAACACCGATGTTTACAACAACTTTGTCGATTTTCGGAATCTGCATTACAGATTTGTATCCGAATTTGCTCATCAGGGCAGGTGCAACTTCGTTCTTATATAAATTAGCTAAGTTAGACATAATCGCAGTTTACCTCCCTTTCTTATTCGCCTAAAGTTTCATTGCATTTTTTGCAATATCTTACTTTTTTGCCATTGTCCAGGATTTTCTTACCGGTTCTTACCGCTTTACCGCATTTGGGGCAAACGAGCATTACTTTGGAAGCATAAATCGGACATTCCTGTTTTACAATACCACCGGTCTGACCCTGAGCTTTAGGTTTGGTGTGTTTGGTAGCAACGTTAACACCTTCTACGATAACTTTACCTTCTTTGGGGGATACTACCAGAACTTTACCTTTTTTGCCTTTGTCTTTACCGGAAATAACCATTACACGGTCATCTTTTCTTACATTCACTTTTTTGTACATTTTCGTTACCTCCCTTACAATACTTCAGGAGCCAAGGATAAAATTTTGGAATATTCCTTGTCACGAAGCTCTCTTGCAACAGGGCCAAAAATACGAGTACCTCTCGGATTTTTGTCATCTTTAATAATTACAGCTGCGTTTTCGTCAAATCTGATGTAGGTTCCATCCTGACGGCGAACACCTTTCACACTTCTAACGATAACAGCTTTTACAACATCACCTTTTTTTACAACTCCGCCGGGTGTTGCTTTTTTGACAGTAGCTACAACCACGTCACCGATGTTTGCGTATCTTTTTTTAGATCCGCCGAGAACTCTGATGGTCAGCAGTTCTTTTGCACCGGTATTATCAGCTACTTTCATTCTGCTTTCTTGCTGAATCATTGTAATCCTCCTCTGCTTACTGACATAAGTCGCAAGCGTTTTTATTAACGGTATTACTACCGCAGAAACATTCTTATTTTGCTTTTTCAACGATTTTTGTAAGTCTCCATCTTTTGTCTTTAGACAAAGGTCTGGTTTCCATGATTTCAACTCTGTCGCCGATGTTACATTCGTTGTTTTCATCATGTGCTTTGAACTTAATGGTTCTTTTGATGATTTTTTTGTAAATCGGATGCTTTACAGAATCTTCAATCTTAACAACGATGGTTTTATCCATTTTGTTGCTTACAACTTCGCCGATTCTAACTTTTCTAAAGCCTCTTTCGGACATGATTTAGTTCCTCCATTTCCGCCTTTCGCCAAAAACGGGAAAAGCGATTCTAAACCTCACGGGAAAATTATTGGTTAATTCCCAGTTCTCTTTCTTTTAATACAGTCTTGATTTTCGCGATAGTTTTTTTAACTTCTTTCATTCTCATGGGGTTATCAAGCTGGTTGGTGGCATGTTGAAATCTTAAGTTAAAAAGCTCAATTTTCAGCTCAGCGAGTTTCTGATTAAGCTCCTTATCCGCTAAATCTCTAATATTCTTAATCTTCATCGCTTTCTACCTCCACTTCTTTTTCACGGAGAACAAACTTGGTCTTAACGGACAGTTTGTGCTGCGCTAATCTCATAGCTTCTCTGGCAGTTACTTCATCAACGCCGGAAAGCTCGAATAATACTCTGCCCGGTTTTACAACTGCTACCCAGTATTCGGGAGAACCTTTACCGCTACCCATACGAGTTTCAGCAGGTTTTTCGGTTACCGGTTTATCGGGGAAAATTTTGATCCAAACTTTACCGCCTCTTTTGATGTAACGGTTGATCGCAATACGGGCAGCTTCGATCTGGTTACCGGTGATCCAACCGGGTTCGGTAGCCTGAATACCGTAATCGCCGTAAGTTACTTTGTTACCTCTTAAAGCTTTACCGGTCATTCTGCCTCTGAATTGTTTTCTTCTTTTTACTCTTTTAGGCATTAACATAGCTTATTTTCCTCCCTCTTGAGTATTTTTTTTCGCATTTTTGCTTTCAGGAAGAATTTCACCTTTGTAAATCCAAACTTTAACGCCTAACTTACCGTAGGTGGTATTCGCTTCTGCAAAACCGTAATCGATATCTGCTCTTAAGGTCTGCAGCGGAATGGTTCCTTCGTGATAATGCTCAGTTCTTGCAATTTCAGCTCCGCCAACACGGCCGGAAACGGAAGTTTTAATACCTTTTGCACCGAACTTCATAGTTCTCTGCATGGACTGTTTCATCGCTCTTCTGAAGGAAATACGTTTTTCCAGCTGAGCTGCGATGTTTTCAGCTACTAAAGTTGCATCCATTTCTGCGGGTTTTACTTCAACGATGTTTACGTTAACGTTTGCGTTACCGCCCAGTAATTTCACAACAGAAGCTCTGATTTTTTCTAATTCTGCACCGCCTTTACCGATTAACATACCGGGTTTTGCAGTGAACACTTTAATAAAGATTTTATTTGCTTTTCTTGCAATTTCAATTTTGGAAATGCCGGCCTGGAACAGAGATTTCTTTAAGAATACTCTGATTTTGTGGTCTTCTACTAAAGTATCGCCGAATTTGTGATCCGGAGCGTACCATTTAGAGTCCCAATCTTTAATAACGCCGACTCTTAAACCATGCGGGTTAACTTTCTGACCCATTACTCATACCTCCTATTCTTTTTCTTTTACAACCACGGTAATATGGCTGGTTCTTTTTGCAATTCTGAATGCTCTACCCTGTGCTCTGGGCTGAATTCTTTTCAGAATCGGGCCTGCGTTTGCGAAACATTCGGAAACGTACAGGTCATCTTTTGCCATATTATGATTGTTTTCCGCATTAGCGATAGCTGATAATAACAGTTTTTCAACCAGGGGGGATGCAGCTTTGGGAGTATGTCTTAAAATAGCCAAAGCCTGACCAACGGGTTTATTTCTGATTAAATCAATAACTATCTTTACCTTGCGGGGAGATATTCTAGCATAACGGAGAGTTGCTCTTGCCTCCATTTTTATTCCTCCTCTTTCACCCTTTAGGTGGTTCTAAAATTTAAACTTATGTGTCGGGTTCTTTTGGTATTACCCGGATTATTTTGAAGTTTTTGCACCTGCGTGACCTTTGTAGGTTCTGGTAGGAGCAAATTCGCCCAGTTTGTGACCAACCATATCTTCGGTTACATATACGGGAACGTGTTTTCTTCCGTCATATACTGCAACGGTGTGTCCAACGAACTGAGGGAAAATAGTAGAAGATCTGGACCAAGACTTTAACACTCTTTTTTCGCCTTTGTCATTCATTTCTTCAATTCTCTTCAAAAGTTTGGGGTCCACGAAAGGCCCTTTTTTGATTGAACGGCTCATATTTTTGCCTCCTTGTAGATTTTTTCGCACAAGTTGTGCGTTTTATCGGGGTACCGCATCCGAAAATCGGATCACGGTGTATGTCGATGATTATTTACCGTTTCTGGTCTTCACGATCAGGCGGTTAGTGATTTTCTTTTTCTTTCTGGTTTTTAAGCCCAGAGCCGGTTTACCCCAGGGAGTAACAGGAGCCGGACGACCGATGGGTGATTTACCTTCACCACCACCATGGGGATGGTCACAGGGATTCATAACAACACCACGAACGGTAGGTTTGATACCCATATGTCTTTTTCTACCTGCTTTACCGATGGTAACGTTTTCATGCTCTAAGTTACTTACCTGACCGATGGTTGCTTTACAGTCGATCAGCACTTTTCTAACTTCGCCGGAGGGAAGTCTTACCTGAGCATAGTCACCTTCTTTAGCCATCAGCTGTGCTGCATTACCTGCAGAACGAACTAACTGACCGCCTCTGTTTTTGGTGATTTCCACGTTGTGGATGATGGTACCAACGGGAATGTTTGCTAACGGTAAAGTGTTACCGGGTTTGATATCTGCGGTTGCAGAGGAGATAACTTTATGGCCAACTTTTAATTCGTTGGGAGCCAGGATGTATCTCTTTTCACCATCTTCATACTGAACTAATGCGATATATGCGGTTCTGTTCGGATCGTATTCTAAGGTCAGAACAGTTGCGGGCATATCCATTTTGTCACGTTTGAAGTCGATAATTCTGTATTTAGATTTGTTTCCGCCGCCTCTGTGTCTTACGGTGATTCTACCGTAGGAGTTTCTGCCGGCGTGTTTTTTCAGTTTAACAAGAAGAGATTTTTCAGGTTTTACATCAGACAACACGGAGAAGTCAGGTGCGGTCATATATCTTCTTGACGGTGTAGTCGGTTTATAAGTTTTTACTGCCATTATCAATCATCTCCTTATCTTAAACTTTCAAAGAATTCGATTGTTTTGGTTCCTTTTAATTTTACAATCGCTTTCTTCCAGTCGGATTTTTTGCCTGCGTGTACGCCGACTCTTTTGTTTTTGCCGATTACGTTTAAGGTTGTAACTTTGTCTACTTCAACTTTAAAGATTTCTTCAACGGCTTTTTTGATTTCGATTTTGTTGGCATTTGCGTTCACTTTGAAAGTGTACTTCTGATCAGCCAGCATGCCCATGGATTTTTCCGAAATGATCGGAGCAATAATGATATCGTATGCGTTCATCTTAGCAGTACACCTCCTCTAATTTGGTAACCGCAGATGCTTCAATCACTAATTTGGTGTGATTTAAAACATCGTAGGTGTTGATGGTATCAACCACTGCAGTTTTTACGCCGGGTACGTTGTTTGCGGAAGCGATTAAGTTAGCTTCTTTTGCACCGGTAACCACAAATGCTTTGGTATCAACTTTTAAGTTTTCTAAAATCTTAACAAAAGATTTGGTTTTGATTTCGTCCATAGCCAGCTTATCCACAACAACAATGTTGTTTTCTGCAACTTTTGCAGATAAAGCGGATTTTAATGCCAGTCTTCTGGTTTTTTTGTTTAAGGTGTAGCTGTAATCTCTCGGTTTGGGACCTAAAGCCACGCCGCCACCTTTCCACTGGGGAGCACGGATGGAGCCCTGTCTTGCACGACCGGTTCCTTTCTGTTTCCACGGTTTTGCGCCGCCACCGCTTACTTCGGTACGGGTTTTGGTAGACTGAGTACCCTGTCTCTGATTTGCCAGGTAGTTTTTCACAGTCATATGAAGAGCGGCACTGCTGATTTCAACAGCAAA
Organism: Oscillospiraceae bacterium; assembly: GCA_015068645.1. Taxonomy (NCBI): domain Bacteria; kingdom Bacillati; phylum Bacillota; class Clostridia; order Eubacteriales; family Oscillospiraceae; species Oscillospiraceae bacterium. The sequence continues at coordinate 39,246 of SVKD01000012.1, read as the reverse complement.
AATCTCATCTTTTAATTCGATTTCGCCGACTTCTTTGCCTTCAATATTATATAATGCTACTTTAGGCATCGTATTTCCTCCTTCCAGCCAAAGGCTGATTATCATTGTTTTGTCACCCTACGGGGTGAAAAGCAGTTTCTATATCAACTTCTGTGATTACTTGGAAGCTTTCACAGAGCTCTTAACGGTAACCAATCCGCCTTTGGGACCGGGAATTGCACCTTTAACAAGGATCAGGTTTTTGTCTTCCATAACTTTCACGATTTCTAAGTTCTGAACAGTTACCTGAACATTACCCATGTGACCGGGAAGTTTTTTGCCTTTGAATACACGAGACGGGGAAGAACAAGCTCCCATAGAACCTGCGCTTCTATGCACAGGACCAGCACCGTGGCTCATGGGGATTCTGGACTGACCATGTCTTTTGATGGTGCCCTGGTAACCTTTACCTTTAGAGATACCGGTTACATCAACGCTGTCGCCTTCTGCGAAAACGCCTGCTTTGATTTCATCGCCCACATTGTAAGAAGCGGTGTCATCCAATCTGAATTCTCTTAAGAATTTCATGATTGCGGTACCAGCTTTTTTGAAGTGGCCCATTAACGGTTTGTTAGATTTTTTTTCTTTGGTTTCCACAAAACCAACCTGAATTGAGTTGTAACCGTCGATTTCTACGGTTTTCTTTTGGGTAACGACACAGGGACCTGCTTCAATCACGGTAACCGGAACAAATTTGCCGGTTTCGGAGAAAAGCTGAGTCATGCCGACTTTTTTACCCAGAATTGCTTTTTCCATAATGTTTTCCTCCTATGGTTATTGGTTGGGGGTTGCCCAACATGACCTTGGTACCTCAGAAGTTTTTGAGGTATCAGGTGGGCGTTTTTTTTGCCCATGCGAATTCTCTTTGACACAGGTAAGAGAAAACTCGCATACTATTATATATATGGTATAATAATAGTCGATTACAGTTTGATGTCGAATTCAACGCCTGCGGGCAGGTCTAATTTCATCAGAGCATCAACAGTTTTCGCGGTGGGGTTTAAGATATCGATCATTCTCTTATGAGTTCTCATTTCGAACTGTTCTCTGGAGTCTTTGTACTTGTGTACTGCTCTTAAGATAGTAACGATTTCTTTTTTGGTGGGAAGCGGAATGGGGCCGGATACTCCTGCGCCAGTTCTTTTCGCGGTTTCCACTACTTTTTCAGCGGACTGATCTAAAATAACGTGATCATACGCTTTCAATCTGATTCTGATTTTTTCTTTCATTGCTGCCATAACCGTGTTTCCTCCTAAATAATTCAAAATTTTTTCGGTGTTCTGTTTCGGCTGCACGGTTCATTTTTCTAACACTCACCCTCGTGTTTCACACCTATTCCATAAAATATCCCGAAGATTTTTATAGCGCTCATAAAAATTTTCGGGCATCAAAAGGTAATGATGTAAGTACACCAAGTCGTTATCATGAATTACCGTTTTTTAGCCGCCTGGTTTCAAACCAAACATACTCCGTGGAAATTCCCTTCAAAACAGCCGGTTTATACCGTTTTGAAGCCACCTTCCACTTCATCGCATAACATAACCTTTGATATTATAGCAGATAGTTTGTCAAATTGCAAGTGTTTTTTGAAATTTTTTTAAATTTTTTTCAAATTTTTTCAAACCTGCCATTTTACGCCTTTTTTGGTATATTTTCCAAATAATATTTGTCTCTTTGGCGAATGAACAAACATACAAAAAGCGACCGGAAGCCGGTCGCTTTTTAAACTCAATCTTACAGAGCAGCTTTTGCTTTTTCTACTAAAGCGGTGAAGCCTGCGGGATCTGCAATTGCAATTTCGGATAACATCTTTCTGTTGATTTCGATGTTTGCTTTTTTCAGACCGTTCATCAGTCTGGAATAGCTGATACCATTCATTCTTGCAGCAGCGTTGATTCTTGCAATCCACAACTGTCTGAATTCTCTCTTTTTCTGTTTTCTGCCGATGTATGCATAAACCAGAGATTTCATAACTGCTTCATTTGCAGTTCTGAACAGTCTGCTTTTTGCGCCTCTGTAGCCTTTTGCTAATTTTAAGATTTTTTTATGTCTTCTTCTGGTGACAACAGCACCTTTGATTCTTGCCATAGTTCTTAGTATCCTCCAACTTCTATAATTTCAAATCTTAGAAAAAACGATTCCAAAAAAACTTATTTGTAAGGAATCAGTTTTTTGATTACTGCTGCATTTGCTTCACAAGCATAGCCGCCCATTCTTAAGTGTCTTTTTCTCTTAGTGGATTTTTTGTTTAAAATGTGTCTTCTGCCGGCTTTCGCTCTTTTCACTTTGCCACCTTTGGTCAAAGAAAATCTTTTAGCGGCACCTCTGTGTGTCTTAATTTTAGGCATGATAATTACTCCTCTCTTATTATATAAAATCTAAACCTAAATTACGGCTTATTTGGGGCCTAAAAACATAACCATGCTTCTGCCTTCCATTTTTGCGGGTTTATCAACTGTGCCAACCTCAGTAATCGCTTCACCGAATCTTCTTAAGGTATCTGCACCTAAGTTGGTATGTGCCATTTCACGGCCACGGAACCGAACTGATACTTTCACCTTATCTCCGGCTTTTAAGAATTTGATTGCCTGATTTAATTTGGTGTTGAAATCGTGGGTATCAATGTTCACGGAAAGACGAACTTCCTTCACGGTAACAATCTTCTGATTCTTTTTGATTTCTTTTTCTTTCTTCGCCTGTTCGAAACGGTATTTACCGTAATCCATGATTTTGCAAACCGGCGGAACTGCCTTGGGAGAAATCATAACCAAATCCAAGTTTGCTTTGATTGCTGCTTCCATGGCATCCTTAATGGGTAATACGCCCAACTGATCGCCCTGTGCACCAATAACTCTGACTTCTTTTTCGCGGATTTCCTCATTGATTGGTAATTCTTTCACGCTAATGGAAAAGCACCCCTATCTTTTGTTTTTTCGTTTTTGTTTTTGACACAAAAAAAGACGGATAAATCCGCCCTCACAAAACACACAGTACACCTGCGCATCCGATAACCTGCCGAACATTTTCGACCAAGGTGAGAAGCGGAAACTTCTTCTTTCTTATATCAATTACCTTGTTATTATAACACAATTTTTCCATTTGTCAAGTTTTTTTTGTATTTTTTTAATTTTTTCTTTTCGGTAAGAAAACCATGTTCTTTCCGTACATAGCATTTCATATATTATACTATTATATATAGGAGGTGCTTTCGTGAAGCTTCGTTTTTCATTGACACTGTTTTGCATGGCGCTTGTATGCATTCTGTCGGGTGAATTTTGGTTTCAAACACTGCACGTGCAAAGCGATGCATCTTATATCAAGTGGGTGGAATTTCAAATTCCCTCTCCCCTTTTATATCAAGCAATTGAATTGGATATCCAAAGCCGCAACGAAGAAGAACGGGTAGACTTTATTAAGTTGCTCAGTTATCTTGCAGCCAAAAACGGCGGCAATTTTAAACAAGTTACCCAAAAAGATGTAACAAATGCTGCAGAATATTTAAAAACCAATACCCCCACAAATCTTAAACAATACTCTTATTACTTAAATGCCTACGGTGCCATTTTAAACGGCTGGGTTGGTGAATACGAGGCAGAACAAAAGCAGGAAGACGGAACTGTAAAACCCGTTTTAAAATACGGACTTTTAATCCGTCATCCCGTGAAAGGATACTATTCCGATTCCGACGATTTTGGAAACAGCCGCAGTTACGGCTTTCAGCGAAAGCATCAGGGACACGATTTTTTCACCTCCACAGGGGTTCCCGTTGCTGCTGTGGAAGACGGTGTGATAGAAGTGATGGGCTGGAATCGCTACGGCGGCTGGAGAATCGGCATCCGAAGCTTTGACGGAATGCGGTATTATTATTACGCCCACCTGCAAAAAAATCACCCCTTTGCAAAAGACTTAGCAGAAGGGCATACCGTAAAAGCCGGTCAAACCATCGGCTATGTTGGTCAGACCGGCTACAGTTTCAAAGAGAACGTGAACAATATTCAGGTGCCTCATCTGCATTTTGGAATACAACTGATTTTTAACGAAGTACAAAAGGATGGCAACAACCAAATCTGGATTGACTGCTATCAGATTTCAAAATTACTTTCCAATCCCCCTGCACCGGTGGTGGTAGAAACTACGGTTGCATCTTAAAATGCTGAATTCTCAATGTCATATCCGGATTCACCAAGTATTCCTCATATGCTCCGAACCCCGTTTGCACCAAAAAAGGAACGTCCAGCGTATTTTGCACCAAAAGGGCTACTTCCCCGCGGGTTGCTTGTTCGTCCTGCGCAAAAGAAACTCCTTTTGCGATTCCATTCTGTGAAGCTACCATAATCATGCCCATAGGATAGCCGCCCATCTGTTCTGCTTTAGGAAGATATCCACAGGTAGCAACTAACATTTTGATTACTTCTGCATAGGTAACTTCCTCTTCAGGACGAAATGTTCCGTCAGGATAACCATTCACGATTTTATACGCTTTCACTATATCAATATAACCTGCCGCCCAGTGATTTTCTGATACATCGGAAAACAAAGATACAGCGGGAACATTTTTGATTGCGGTATCCTCCAATGCCAGAAGGCGACAGATAATCACTGCCATTTCCGCTCTGGTAACAGTTTGATTCAACATCAAATCGCCGTCTTCATTCCCTTTTAAAACAGAAAGAGAAACCAATTCTTCTGCTGCAAGTTCCTCAGATGTTTTTTGGGCAGATACCGTAATATTCCCCAAAAGGGTAACGGTTAAGATGATTAAAAAAAATTGTTTTAAAAGTTTCATAATTTTTTCCTTTCTCATACTGATTTTGCTTGAAAGGCTGTTACCTATCTGCTGATGACTGAAAATAAAAAACCTCCTCACGCCATATAAATTAACAAATAAAAAGTGCGCAGCCACCGAGAACGGAAAGCCGCGCACAAAAAAACGCACAGCTCCGTTTCAAAGGTTGCTACACACTTTTCAAATCATAACACAATCAACTGCTTGAAGGTATGACGAAACAAGAGCATACGCTTTTTATACTTTTTTAGTAATAGCGTGCCCTTCAAGCATTGATGTTATGAAATTGTGTTGTTTCAATTTGAAAAGTTGTAGCACATTCATTGTAACATAGTTTCCCGTATTTGTCCACAACTTTTTTTCTTTCCCTTTTTGGGTACAAAAAAACTGCAACAAAATGTTGCAGTTTTTTATGATTTAGTTACTAAAAAATCCATTGCAGGAAACTTGCTGCTCCGGAGGTCAGAAAAGTTGCAACGATTGTTCCCACAAAAATTGCAGGCAGAGCATATTTTTCTCGCATATCCAAAAGCGCTGCAATCATAGAGCCGGTGATAGCACCGGTGCCGGGTACCGGAAGTGCCACAAAGAAAAACAATCCCCATGCGGAGTATTTCTGCAACTGTGCCGCTTTTTTATGGGTACGTTCTTCCAGCTTGGTTGCAAGTTTGCAAAACAACTTTGTTCTTCTTAAGAAACCAAGCAAGGGACGGAACAGATAAATAATAAAGGGAACAGGAATCATATTTCCTAAAACACTCAGTGCATAAAGCTCCCAATAGGGCATTCCGCTATTTAAAAAGAACAAAATGGAATACCTTGCCTCCACCATAGGAATCATGGCAGCAAGCATTACTTTTAACCATAAAGGCAAAGGCAGATTCACAAAGAAGCTTTGAATGGAATTTCTAATTGCATCTAACATAATTCTTTCTCCGAATATGTATGGGTTGCCCGAGGAATCACTCAGGCAACATCATATTTCACTAGTCTTCGTTTTCTTCTTTTTCGGGTTTTACACAGGTAATATTTAAGTCGGTTAACTGTTTGTCATCCACAAAGTCGGGAGCGTTGGTCATCAGTTCGGATGCATTCTGCACTTTGGGGAATGCAATGACATCACGAATGGAATCGCAACCAGCCATCAGCATACACAGTCTGTCCAAACCGTATGCCATACCACCGTGGGGCGGAGGTCCAAAACGGAACGCATCAATTAAGAAACCGAAACGTTCCTGAGCAGCTTCTTTAGAAAAGCCTAACACACCAAACATTTTTTCCTGCAATTTGGTATCAAAAATACGGATACTGCCGCCGCCGATTTCGTTACCGTTTAACACGATATCGTATGCTTTTGCACGAACTTCGCCGGGTGCGGTTTCTAATTTATCCAAATCTTCATCCATAGGAGCAGTGAAGGGATGATGTTTTGCCACATAACGATTTTCTTCTTCATCAAACTCTAAGAGCGGGAAGTTTACTACCCACAGGAAAGAGAAGGAGTTTTCGTCATATAAATTAAATTTCTTCGCCAGGTCACAACGTAAGCTGCCTAAAACAGTGTAAACCACGTCGGTTTTATCTGCAACAATTAAAATAATGTCGCCTGCTTTTGCATTGGCTTTTGCAATCACTTTTGCCAACTGTTCTTCGGTCATAAATTTAGCAATAGGAGATTTTACGCCGTCTTCGTTTACCACGATATAAGCTAAACCTTTACCGCCGTAGGTTTTCACCAGTTCGCCCAATGCATCAATTTCTTTACGGGACAGTTTTGCACCCATACCTTCCCCGTTGATACATTTTACGCTTCCGCCGTTTTGCAAAGCGTTTTGGAATACAGTGAATTCCACGTCTTTCACTTCTTCGGACAAGTCCACCAATTCCAGACCGAAACGGTTGTCCGGCTTATCGGAACCGTAGCGTTCCATCGCTTCTTTGTAATCCATTCTCATAAAGGGAGTCTGGATATCCATATCTAAAACTTCTTTAAATACTCTTTTTAAGAAGCCTTCGTTCATAGCGATAACGTCATCCATTTCCACGAAAGACATTTCCAAGTCAATCTGAGTAAATTCAGGCTGACGGTCTGCACGCAGGTCTTCATCACGGAAACATCTTGCAATCTGAATGTAGCGGTCAAAACCGGATAACATCAGAAGCTGTTTGTAAAGCTGAGGAGACTGGGGCAGTGCATAGAATTTTTCCGGATGCACACGGCTGGGCACCAGATAGTCTCTTGCGCCTTCAGGAGTGGATTTGGTTAAATAGGGTGTTTCGATTTCTAAAAAACCGTTTTCATCATAGTAATCTCTTGCAATTTTGGAGATTTTGTGACGCATGATAATGTTTTTCTGCATTTCGGGACGGCGCAAATCCAGATAACGGTATTTTAATTTAATCTGGTCGTTTGCTTCCACATCGGATGCGATAACAAAGGGAGTGGGTTCGGAAACGGAGAGGACTCTTAATTCCTCTGCCACAATTTCAATTTCCCCGGTTTTGATGTTTTTGTTAAACGCACCGCTTCTCTGACGAACAGTACCGGTTACGGCAATCACATATTCGTTATGAACACCTTTTGCCTTATTTAAAAGTTCCACGTTGATGGTTTCATCGAACACAATCTGAACAAGACCGGTTCTGTCACGAAGGTCAATGAATACCAGAGAACCGATGTCTCTTTGTTTGTTTACCCAACCTGCTACTGACACTTTCTGCCCGATGGAGGAAGAATCAAAGTCATTTGCATAGTTGGTGCGTTTGAAGCCCTGTAAGGTTTCAGCCATTTATAATCAATCCTTTCTGTATGGTTACATTACGCTTTTACTACGTTTACGATTTCATCGGGAGCCACATTCACGGTTTCGCCGTTTGACATATTTTTCACGGGATAGCTTCCCTGAGCAATTTCGTCATCCCCGATGACTACAGTATATTTTGCGCCGATTTTGTCGGCATATTTCATCTGCGCTTTCACGGAACGAGCATTTAAGTCATATTCTGCAGAAATACCTTGTCCACGTAAGGAGTAAACAAGCTGATAAACCTGTTTTTTTGCCGCATCACCGATGGGAATTAGGAACACATCAGGTGTATCTTTGGAAACCTCCATAGCACCTTCTGCCAAAAGGAGCAGACGTTCAATGCCCATGGCAAAGCCGATACCCGGTGCATCGTTACCACCTAAATCGGCAATCAGACCGTCATATCTGCCGCCGCCAAGCACCGTACCCTGTGCACCAATGTTATCGGACACAAATTCAAACACGGTTTTGGAATAGTAATCCAGACCACGAACGATACCTTTATCAATTTTGTAGGTGATACCAACAGTATCTAAAATATCGGTCACGGTGTTGAAGTGGTCACGGCAATCGTCACACACACAGTCAAAAATGGTGGGTGCATCCTTGATTAAGGACTGGCATACCTCCGACTTACAGTCAAAGATTCGCATAGGATTCTTGCCTAATCGTTCCTGACAGGTTTCGCATAAAGAATCTTTTTTAGCTTCCAAAAATGCTTTCAATTTTTCGTTATAAGCTTTGCGACATTCCTTACAACCGATATTGTTCAGGTTTAAAGTGATGTTGCCGATGTTTAAGCGCTTGAAAATTTCAGCACCGAAAATGATGGCTTCCGCATCGGAATTGGGAGTGGTGGTGCCAAGCATTTCCACCCCAAACTGATGGAATTCACGAAGTCTGCCTGCCTGAGGCTTTTCATAACGGAAGCAGGAAATCAGATAAAACAGTTTTAAGGGCAGAACCCCTGCATAAAGTCCGTTTTCCACAAAGCTTCTTGCTACCCCTGCAGTGCCTTCGGGACGAAGGGTAATGCTTCTGCCACCCTTATCCAAAAAGGTGTACATTTCTTTGGTTACCACGTCGGTGGTGTCCCCTACCCCACGGGCAAACACTTCGGTTGCCTCAAAGGTGGGGGTTCTGATTTCTTTAAAATTAAAATCGTTACAGATTTGTTTTAAAACGCTTTCCACATACTGCCAACGGTAACTATCCTGGGGCAGTACGTCTTTGGTTCCTTTGGGTGCGGTTAATTTCGCCACTATAATCACCCTTTCTTATATTTTGTTCTCGTAGAGGTTGTAATTGGAATAAGAATCTTCAGAAAGATTCATAAAATCGTCATCATCTTTTGGAAGGAGTGCAATTTCCAACACTTCCCAAAATTCGCTGACAGGCATAAAGTTGAAGTCATCAAAAATTTCTTTTGGAATGTCTTCCAAGTCCTTTTCGTTTTCCTTGGGAATGATGATGTTAAACACTCCTGCACGATGTGCAGAAATGGACTTTTCTTTTAAACCACCGATGGGAAGCACTTTTCCGCGGATGGAGATTTCTCCCGTCATTGCCACATCATTACGGATTTTTCTGCCGGTTAATGCAGAGGTAACCGCCAAAGCAATGGTAATCCCTGCAGATGGACCGTCTTTGGGAGTTGCTCCGTCGGGGAAATGAATATAAATGTCTTTGGTTTTATAAAAATCTTTTTCCAGATGCAAACGGTCTGCCACCGAGCGGATGTAAGCAACTGCAATTTTTGCAGATTCTTTCATCACATCGCCTAAGCTTCCCGTTGCTTCAATTTTACCGGTACCGTCCACGGCTACTGCTTCGCAGAACAAGGTGTCACCACCTGCAGCTGTCCAGGCAAGACCTAATGCCGCCCCGACTTCGGGAAAAGCATTTTTGGGGTCAACGGTATATTTCTTCTTACCTAAGAAGGTTTCTAAATTATTTTCATTGACGGTGATGGATTTTTTATCCGAAAGAAGCATTTCTTTCTCCGCTTTACGGATTAAGGTCACTAGATTTCTCTCTAATCGGCGAACCCCTGCTTCTCTCACATAATAATCAATAATGGAATAAATTGCACTATCGTCAATTTTCAAGGTTTTCTTAGTGATTTTATGCTCTTTGTACTGCTTTTTCACCAAGTAGTCAGTGGCAATCCGATATTTTTCATAACGGGTATAGCCCGATAACTCTATCACTTCCATACGGTCAAGTAAGGGACCGGGAATGGTGTCCAGACTGTTTGCCGTGGTGATAAAGAGCACTTCGGATAAGTCAAAGGGCAAATCCACATAGTGGTCAGTAAAGGTGTTATTCTGCTCTTTATCTAAGGCTTCCAGCAGAGCACTGGCAGGATCGCCACGCATATCCTTACCAAGTTTATCAATTTCGTCTAACAGAATGAGCGGATTTTTCACTCCTGCGGTGCGGATGGCAGACATAATCTTGCCAGGCATTGCGCCCACATAGGTACGTCTGTGACCACGGATTTCCGCTTCGTCATGAACACCGCCTAACGACATTCTCTGATATTTTCTGCCGATGGAATCCGCAATGGATTTTACAATGGAGGTCTTCCCAACACCGGGAGGTCCCACCAAGCATAAAATCTGGGATTTGATTTCGGGATTAAACTTTTTGGCAGACAAGTATTCTAAAAGTTTCTCTTTCACTTTATCCAGACCGTAATGGTCACGGTCCAGCTTTTCCAAACATTTCTTTAAATCAATATTTTCTTTGGTGGTTTTTAACCAAGGTAAATCGAAGATGGTGTCCAGATAGTTTCTCTCCACCATGGTTTCCTGCGCCTGAGGATGCATCTTAGCAAAACGGCTGATCTGCTTTTTCAGCTTTTCATAGGAATCCTCGGACAAAGCAGTGCGAATGCCCTCCAATTTTTTCAGATACTCGTCGGATTCGGAATGAACATCTTCCTCTTCCCCCAGTTCTTCGTGAATGGCACGGATCTGCTCTCTTAAATAATATTCTTTCTGATTTTTATCAATCTGGCTTTTCACCTTTGCCTGAATGTCAATTTCCAGTTGCAGAAGGTCAATTTCCGCCGTTAAAATCTTAATCAGCTCGGTTACTCGTTTCTTAGGATCCAACAGTTCCAGAAGGTACTGTTTTTCATCGTAATCCACAAATAAGCTGCCGCAGATAATGTCGGTTAATTTTTCAATATCGCTTGTGGAAACGATTCCACCCATCACATCGGGAGAAATTCTGCCCACCAGCTTAAAGTATTCTGCATAAACATCCTTTAAGGAACGAATCTGAGCTTCCAGTTGTTTGGAACGACGGACAGGTTGCCGTCTGGGACAACGTTTCACCTGGGAGAAGAGCATGCCGTCTTTTTCATACACAGCAAAACTTTCTCCGCGGATTCTTGCATCCACCAGCACTCTCACGCAGTTGTTGGGCAGCTTTAGCAGTTGTTTTACCTTGGCAATGGTGCCGATACGGTAGAAATCACCTTCTTTGGGATGCTCCACCGAAGGATCAACCTGCGCCAGTAAAAACACAGGCTTGTTGTGTTGCATTGCATATTCAATTGCTGCCACAGAAACTTTTCTCTGGGCATCCAAATGCATCACCGTGTGGGGAAAAATAGACACGCCGCGAAGAGGCAGAACCGCCATTTCTTCGGTGATGATTTCTTCTATCATATTATGATTTTCTTTTGTCATACAATAAACTCCTTGTGATGACCAATCGGATTCTTGGAAGATTACAGGAAGCCAAACTTCCCGAGGTATACTGATAAATGGTCATACATATACATTAAATAATATTATACAATAACTTCTAAAAAAAAGCAAGCAATTTTTTTGATTTTAACAAAGAAACCCTCTCCCTGCTAAAATCTTATGAAAAAACCAACGAAAGAAGGCCAGTTTTTAATGAAAAAGAACCGTTTTTTTCCGCTGATTGCAGGAATTTTCCTGTTTCTTGTAATCTGGATGATTCCTCTGCTGTTTGCAAGCTTTGGAACCCATTACCAAAAAGAAACCCCCACGCCGTCCAAAGTGCCGCCCGTTGCCGCACAACCGCAGACCGAAATCACCTTATTGCATAACAATACTCCCATAAAGCTTCCGTTAGAAGAATACCTTTACGGCGTGGTAGCAGGCGAAATGCCGGCATCTTTTGAATCAGAAGCCTTAAAAGCCCAAGCAGTTGCCGCCAGAACCTACACCGTAAACCGTTCCAAATCACCCAACAAAGACCATCCCAATGCAGATGTCTGCTCTGATTCCTCTCATTGCAAAGCATATTTATCGCCCGACGAGCTTTCCCAAAAATTTTCAGAAAGCCCGGAGCAGCTTGAAAAAATTAAACAAGCGGTAGACAGCACCCAAAATCAGATTCTCGTCTACAACGGCGAACCAATTTCTGCGGTGTTTCATTCCACCTCTTCCGGTATAACAGAAAATGCCGAAGATGTGTGGGGAAATCCTGTTCCATATCTGGTATCGGTAACATCAGAGGGAGAAGAAGATTCTCCCCGCTATCAGGAAACCAAAACCTTTACTTTTTCGGAATTTCAAGAAAAAATTAATGCAGGAAGTAAAACCGTTTCTTTCACCGAAGATCAAAAAAATTGGTTTTCCCACTGGGAAAAAAACGAATCCGGAAGCGTAAAATCCGTATCTATTTGCGGTACTTCCTTTTCCGGAACCGAGCTTCGTTCCCTTTTAGGACTACGTTCTGCGAATTTTACTGTGGAAATCACAGATGGTATCACAGTGTCCACCAAAGGATACGGTCACGGCGTAGGAATGAGCCAATACGGCGCCAATCACCTTGCCAAGCGAGGCTACACCTACGAACAAATCTTAAAAAAATACTACACGGGTGTTGAAATTGACTCCCTGTAATGTATAAAATTCCATCAATCGGTTACAATTTTCATAACAATCAGTTTTTTCAGAAAGGAACAATGAAGTTATGAAAAAAGGCAAAACATTTCTTACCCTACTTAGCGCCGCCGGAATCATCACCGTAATTACTATGACAATCTCCCACACGACAACCACCCACCTGGAAAAAGAGTTGGCGTTAAAAACTAACACCGACCTGATAAAAAAAGCTCTGCCCACACCAACGGCAGCTGTCACACCGGAACCGACTCCACTTCCCACAGTGCCGCCCTCACCAACCCCTTTACCACCTATACCGACTGCAGAACCAACCCCTGTTCCCACTCCGACACCCTTTCAGATAGCACTTCCCGTATCGGGAGCAGAGGTGCTGTCTGATTACACAGAGGATATTCTGGTATTTCAGGCAACCTATGGGGACTACCGCATTCACACGGGAATTGATTTTGGAGGAGAAAAAGGAACCCCCATCTTGGCAGCGGCTGATGGAATTGTTTCCAAAAACAGCTTCGATTATGAAACCGGTTACACCGTGGAACTGACCCACGAGGGCGAATACCTGACCAGATACTGCAATCTGGAAAACGACAAAGCCGTCACCGTGGGTCAGGTGGTCACCCAAGGAGAACAAATCGGCACTTTAGGAGAGGTAGGAATCTTTGAAGCGCATCTGCCCAGCCATCTGCATTTTGAGCTGGAACAAAACGGAGAGCCGACAAATCCTCAAGAGTATCTTTATAACGCTCTTCCTTTGCAATAAATCCTTTCATTGCAAGGAGATCGGGCGAAAAATGTCGAACGATTTTTCTTTACTTTTCTCTCTTTTTCTGCTATAATAAAGTCGCAATTGGAAAATATTTCCATTTTCGTTCATTTCATGCAGCAAAAGGAGAAAAAACAATGAATCTTTTTCCCAAAACACCTCAAAAAAACAGAATTCTTACGGTTCCCACAGAAAATATTTTAAAGAATCCCCATCAACCGCGCAAAATTTTTGAAGAAGGGGCATTGTTTGAGCTGGCAGAATCCATTCGTGCCTGCGGAATCATTCAACCGTTAACCGTGCGAAAACTCAATGAAAGCACCTTTGAATTAATTGCAGGAGAACGTCGCTTAAAAGCATCAAAACTCATTGGATTAAAAGAAGTTCCCGTGATTGTGATGAATGTAAATGAAGATGCATCCGCTTTGGTTGCCTTAATCGAAAACCTGCAAAGAGCAGACCTTACCTTTTTTGAGGAAGCCATCTCCTACGACAAACTGATTCGGGAATTTGCATATACTCAGGACGAGCTGGCTTTTAAGCTTGGGAAAAAGCAATCCACCATCGCCAACAAGCTTCGTCTGCTCCGTTTAAGCGATGAAATCAAAGCGCTGGCTGTGGAACATCAGTTAAGTGAACGTCACTGTCGGGCATTGCTGCGAATGGACAATGAAGAACTACAAAAAAAAGTGCTCCATCAGATTATTACCAAGAATTTGAATGTAATGGAAACCGATGCCTATATTGACAGTCTGGTATCGGAAAAAGTGTCCAAAGAACGAAAAGAAAAACGAATGATTCCCCTCTTTCGGGATATCCGCATTTTTTCCAACACCCTAAAGCAGGCAGTGGAAATGATGAATAAAGCCGGCGTTCCTGCCGACACAAAAAAAAGCGAAACAGATTCCTATATTGAGTATATTATCCGCATTGATAAATCCCAATTCCCTGCATCCTCCTAAAAAAAGCTTGTGCTCGCATGTTGCGGGCACAAGCTTTTTTATCTCAGTTTTTATTGTGCATTAACAAAATAATGATAGATCGCACTCACTGCTTCAGCACGAGTTAACTGTTTTTTGGGATAGAAATTCCCGTCGTTACTTCCCTTGAAAACACCAAGTCCTGCCAAAATGGTGATATCCCCCTTCAAAGAATTGGAGGCGTCTGCTTCATCGGGGAAAGGATAACGGAAAATTTCGTCTTTTTTTGCAATCTTCTGATACCCTAACTGATAAACAAAATAGCAACTCAATTCCTCTTTCGTCATCACCGCATCAACATTTACTTGCTCTACAGGGATTCCTTCCACTTCTGCAATCATTTGTTTGATATCGTCATCCAAATCGGAGCTGTATCTCAAAAAAAATTGCAAAAATTCTTTTTTGGTAATTACTTCATCGGGACGAAACTCGTTCTCTGAAATATAGTAACCGTTATCCAGCAACGCCAGAATCATTTCTTCTGCCCAATGCCCTGCAATATCGGTATACTGTGGAACAACGGTCTCTTGAATGGAAGTTCCTCTGTAATTTAAGCGATTTCCGCTATACACATCAAAAAGAGTACCGCTTGCATTCTGGAAGGTATATGCAAGCACATATCTGTCTTTTACGGGGATATAAGTCTGGACAAAATCCATTTTTTGATCCATCACTTCTAAGATTTCCTTCTCGCTCATAGCAGAAGAAACATCCGGAAAATCCAAGTTATCCGTGAAGGAACGGTTGAAGGAGCCTACCTGCTTGGTAGCAGAATCCACCCGTACATTCAGATAATTTCCGTTTACGGGAATACCGTTTTCCATCCGTTGATAGGTGATGTAGTAGGAAGAGGGGAATTGTTCCTCCTTCACGGGAGAAATACCGTAGTGTCCCTCTTCCATATAGGCGGTCTGTGCAAACACATCAGACGCTTCTGTTTTGAAAAATGCTTCTGCTACTGCTTTGGCATCTTCTCGGCTGAAAGATTTGTTTTCCGAAGGTTCCTCAGGCATCGAAAAACTAATCAACTGTCCGGTTTTAGCGTCCAGCTGCACATCTGCGTAGCTGTTGTCCTCTTTTTTCAAATCGAAATACCAATAAAGCTTGGTTTCATCCCGATAATTTTGATGCAAGGAAGCTGTCTGAAGAGTATATTCCTCTAAAGCAGGAATTTTTTTGGTTGCAATCGTTAAGGCTTCTTCTTTGGAATACACCTCACCCACATTGGAAAGTGCTTCCAGTTCCGCAGGCGAAAATCCGACTTCAACAGATTCTTCCTTGGAAGCAGAATTGTCCATAGCTCCGTTGGTACTTCCATACATAGGAGATTCTTCCGAAAAATACGGCTCCACAACCCCACCGGTTACCGCATCAATCGCTTTCCCCGTGGTATCTTTTAAGGAATATACAGGAAACACCGTAAAAGCTTTGTCTTTTGAATTATAGTACATCCGATATTCCATCTGAACACCGATGTCACGCAGGTATGCTTCTTTTGCTTCCTCTTCCTTCAATAAAGCAGTAGTTTCAGGCAATCCCTCTGCTTTTCTCGTGCCATGGTAACTTTTGACATTCCCGTGATATTTATCCACCGTCACAGAAACCGTGTTAGCAAATACGGGAATCTCTCCGCAAAATTCCTGGAAGGTAAAATATGCTGTACGGGAATCTCTGTTCTCCCCGTCAGGTGTTACTTCCCGAAGATAAGGATATAATTCGGGATTCACTCTTTGGATAAACTCTTTGGCAATTTCTCTTGCTTCCTCGTGGGTATAGTTTGCCAAGGTTTCATCATAAGAATCTGCATAAATCCAAGAATAATAGGCAGACACAAACCCATCTTCACTAAGATAAACCTGCATATCCCCTTTGTTTTCACCCGACCAGATAAAAATCCAGCTTACTTCACCATCCGGTGCAGTCTGAGCACGATAGGTAAACTCGGTATATTCTTCAGGAACATTCAGGATTGTTTTTGCATATTCCAGTGCTGTTTGCATACTTTCCGATTCACTCTGGGCAAACGCAGGCGAAAAGCACAGTAAAAAACAAAGAAGCAAAGAGAGAACTGATTTTAATTTCATTGCAAATAGCTCCTTCTAAGAAATGTTAATATTCTAAAATAGCGGTAAAATAGCCATTCACTCTACCCACACCGGTCAATTCAATGTTGGACATATATACCCGTAAATCGTTATCAGAAATGACAAACGGAACCACACCGGGAACAGCCGCTAAGGATTCTTTTCCGTATCTGACATATTCATCGTAGCTTAAAAAGTCGCTATAAATTTCGTTATACAATTCTTCGGGCTCTTTATCGGCAAAACATTCGTGCAATTCTTTTCTTAACATGGTATCTTTATCCAAAGTTACACCGTCCATCCAGCCACCTGTCCAGGGCATATTAACACCGGTCAGAATGCTGACAGTACCGTATTTTTCGCTGGTATACAGTCTGGTGGTAAAATCCAATTCAATCGTGGGATAACCGTATGACTGATGTTCAATGATTACTGGAAATTCTCGTGCAAAGGTATTTGCATAGGCATGCACATCCACAAGCTCACTTCTTTGTTGGGCAATCTTCTGATTCAACAGTGCAACATTTTCCGCTGTCATAAAGTCTTTTCCGTCAACGACTACAGGATAGGTATAACTTACTGCAATTTTTGCAACTTCGTGATCGGTATCCAAAACGATTTGTTCTGTTTGATAAACAACTTCCATGGGAGAAGTTTTTTCGTCCACATAAACAGTTCTGGTGGCTTCGTCCCAGGCTACATTGCAGTCTAAGGTTTCTCCGATAGCACGTAACGGTACAAAGGTTCTGTCTTCCACAATTTTTGGTGCCACTTCACAATTGTTAACCGCTACAAAACCTGCGTCAAAAATCCAAGTGCTATCAATAGAAAAACTAATTGTGTGGTTCCCTTTGGTTGCGGTAGCTGTGTAATTTTCAGCATCCCAGGAAACTTCAGCACCCATCGCTTCAAAAATGGCTCTCATCGGAACCATGGTTCTGCCCTCTTCAATAAAGGGTTTTGCATCAAAGGAAATTTCCTCCCCGTTTACCACAATGCGAATGCCGTCCTCCGCAAAAGCAGTGAACATTGTTCCCATACTAAAGAGCAACACAAACATTACCAAAAGACTTACCATTTTTTTCATGATTTTCTCCTCCGAATTTTTTATCATATTATTAAAATGTTTGATACATTTCTACAGACGGAATATTCATGGATTTGTTCCCATAATTTGGTATTTTATTTTTTGGCAGAAAAAATTTTTTTACAAATACAAAACACCAAAAACATAAGCAATATGTTTTTGGTGTTTTATGTTCTTTTATCAAGCCTTAGTTTTTCAAAGACTGGATGGGGGCAGGAATTCTTCCGCCACGGGCAATGAACTCTTCACTACTATAGGGATGCACGCCCATCACGGGTGCCTTGCCTAATAATCCGCCAAATTCTACGTAATCCCCTTCTTTTTTGCCGTATGCGGGAATCACACGAACTGCAGTGGTTTTCTGATTTACCACACCGATTGCCGCTTCGTCTGCAATAATGGCAGAAATGGTGGAAGCAGGAGTATCGCCGGGAACGGCAATCATATCCAGACCTACAGAACAAACACAAGTCATTGCTTCTAATTTATCCAAAGATAATGCACCCATTGCGGCTGCTTCAATCATACCTTCGTCTTCAGAAACAGGAATAAATGCACCGGACAGACCACCTACAAAGGAGCTTGCAAACATACCGCCTTTTTTTACTGCGTCGTTTAACAGAGCCAGCGCCGCAGTGGTACCGTGGGTGCCGCAACGTTCCAGCCCCATTTCTTCTAAAATTCTTGCCACACTGTCGCCAATGGCAGGAGTGGGAGCCAAGCTTAAATCCACAATACCGAAGGGTACGCCCAATCTTCTTGCCGCTTCCTGAGCAACCAAATGACCGGTACGGGTAATTTTAAATGCAGTTTTCTTGATGGTTTCCGCCACGGTTTCAAAGTCTGCTCCTTTTACTTTCTTGAGGGCAGAATGTACTACACCGGGGCCGGAAACGCCCACGTTAATCACACACTCAGGTTCCCCAATCCCGTGGAATGCACCTGCCATAAAGGGATTATCCTCCACCGCATTGGCAAACACTACCAGTTTTGCACAACCGATACTGTCCTGATCTTTGGTGCGATGTGCCAAATCTACAATCACTTCCCCCATTCTTTTGACAGCATCCATATTAAGACCTGTTTTTAAGGACGCCACATTAACAGAAGAACAGATATTTTTGGTTGCGGTCAACGCTTCGGGAATGGATTTAATTAAAATATCATCCCCCTTGGTCAAGCCTTTATGCACCAATGCGGAAAATCCACCTAAGAAATTGACACCAACCTCGTCTGCCGCTTTTTGCAAAGCTTCGGCAAAGCAGGTATAGTTATCGGTATGGCTGCTTTCTGCCACCAAGGAGATGGGAGTCACGGAAATTCGTTTGTTCACAATAGGAATTCCAAGCTCCGCTTCAATGCCTTCGGCAACAGGAACCAATTTTTGGGCATATTTGGTAATTTTATCATAAATATTCTGACAGGCAATTTTCGGGTCAGAATGAGCACAGTCACGAAGAGAAATCCCCATGGTAACCGTTCTTACGTCCAGGTTTTCCTGGTTAATCATTTTTAAAGTTTCAATTACTTCGTAATTATTTATCATCGTCGGGCAGTCCTTTCTTAGATTCTATGCATAGAGTTAAAAATCTGCTCGTGACAAATGGTAATTTCCACCCCTAAGCGTTTGCCTTCTTCACGAAGGATTTCTTTTAACGCAGTAAATTCCACTTTTGAATTGGCGATATCCACCAGCATCACCATGGTGAACATATCTTGCATAATGGTCTGAGAAATATCCATAATGTTGATGTCCGCTTCTAATAAAACGCCGGATACACCGTGAATAATCCCGGTTCTGTCTTTGCCGATAACAGTTAATACTGCTTTTTCCATGTTTATTCGTTCCTTTCCGTTTTTAGACAAAAATCCCCCCGGGAAAATCGGGGGGATTTTTATTTATTGATTGATATTGTCAAAAAATTCTCAAAAATTACGCTTTATTTACAGAACCAAACAGTTCCATTTTTTCTTTTACGGTTGCTTTGATTGCTTCCACGCCGGGTGCTAACAGTTTTCTGGGGTCGAAGCCTTTGCCTTCTAAGTCTTTGCCTGCTTCCACGTATTTTCTGGTAGCTTCTGCAAAGCTTAACTGACATTCGGTATTTACATTGATTTTGGAAACACCTAAAGAAATTGCTTTCTTGATCATATCAGCGGGGATACCGGTGCCACCGTGCAGAACTAAAGGCATAGTGCCGGTTTTCTGCTGAATTGCATCTAACGCTTCAAAGTTTAAACCTGCCCAGTTTGCAGGATATTTACCGTGAATGTTACCAATACCTGCAGCCAGCATGTCCACACCTAAATCTGCAATCAGTTTACATTCATCGGGATCTGCCACTTCGCCTGCGCCAACAACGCCGTCTTCTTCACCGCCAATGGAACCAACTTCTGCTTCCACGGAGATACCTTTTGCATTTGCAATAGCAATGATTTCTTTGGTTTTTTCAATATTTTCTTCAATGCCGTAGTGAGAACCGTCAAACATTACGGAAGAGAAACCTGCTTCGATACATTTTTTTGCACCTTCGTAAGAACCGTGGTCTAAGTGCAGAGCAACGGGAACGGTGATGCCTAAATCTTCTACCATCGCTTTTACCATAGCGGTAACGGTTTTAAAACCGGTCATGTATTTACCTGCACCTTCGGAAACCCCTAAGATAACGGGAGAGTTACATTCCTGTGCAGTTTGAAGAATTGCTTTGGTCCATTCTAAGTTGTTGATGTTGAACTGACCAACTGCATATTTGCCTTCTTTTGCTTTTTTGAGCATTTCGCTTGCGGATACTAACATCGTAAAATTCCTCCTGAAATTTTCTTTATATGATAAAATTTTAATACAAATTTTTACATCGTATCCATTATACAACATTGTGAAAAAAAAAGCAAACATTTTTTCAAAAAATTTGTCCTTTTTTTCATTTTCTCCGTTTATCACGAATTTTGACACCGTTTTTTCTTTTTTTCGTGATATGTGACAAATAAAAATGTAGGGGACAAGGTGGCATCGTCCTCTACAGTGTGATAATTTTCAATATCTACGCAACAGTATCCGAGTGGTTTTTCATGAAAAATCCCATAAAATAAGCTCGGAATGATTGACATTTCTTATATTATATGGTAAATTATATAATTAGATAGTTATGTAATTATATAGTTTAAAGCGAAGGTATTTTTTATGAAAAAATCAATCAAAACCGTAGGCTTTATGTTTGTGATGATTTTACTCTCCAAGTTGATGGGTCAAGGAAGAGAAATGCTCATCGCCAGTCTGTACGGTTCCTCCGGTGCAGCCGAAGCGTTTTACGGTGTGTCGGCACTACCTTTAAATTTATTCGACATTGTATTTGCCTCGGCGGTAAGCTCGGCATTCATCCCGGTATATAACACTTACTTAGAAAAAGACGGTGTGAAAGAGGGCGACCGTTTTGCATCTGCCTTTTTGAATGTGATATTCTTAGGCTCAGTGGTGCTGACGGGAATTTTAGTCTTGTTTGCTTCCGATTTGGTCACCTTAATGGCAGGAGGCCTTGCAGGAGAGGTGCGGGAACTGGCAATCCATCTTTTAATCATTATGCTTCCCGTGATTGTGTTTGCCTCCCTGGCGTTTTCGCTGGTGGGACTGCTTCAGTCCAAAGGCGAATTTTCTATTCCTGCCGCTATGAGCTTAGTGTCCAACGGAATTGTCATTTTGTATTTATTCTTCTTAAATGACAAATTCGGCATCAACGGTCTGGCAGTATCTTTGGTAGTGGGCTGGGTACTCCAGTTTGCCATCCAGATTCCCGTGGCAATCAAAAAGGGATTCCATTATCAGCCTGTTTTACGTCACGAGGGACTAAAAACGGTGGTGAAATTGGCTATCCCCGTTATGGTTGGAACTTGGATTCAACCCATTTCCACCATTATCAACAATGCCTTTGCCTCCGAAATTCCTCACGGACTTTCCACCTTAAACTGGGCAAACAAGCTGTATCTGATTGTATCCAGCGTATTTACGGTAAGCTTAACCAACTACATTTTCCCCCGTCTTTCCAAACAGTCGGTGCAGGAAGACAGCGACGCATACAACAACACCCTTCGTGTTTCGTTTTTACTGATTGTAGCGGTGTTAATCCCCATCACGGTGTTGATGCTGGCATTTAAAACACCCATTATTGAAATTGTGTACAAACGAGGGGAATTTACCGATACCGATTTACTCTTAACCTCAGGAGCATTCTTCTATTATTCCTTAGGAATCCCCTTCTACGGACTGCTGGACTTATTAAACAAGGCATACTACGCCAGAAAGAAAATGCTTATTCCTTCTATCACTGCAGGCGTTGCTATCCTCTTTAACATTGGCTTATCCTATGTGTTAAAAAACACAATGGCATCCTTCGGGCTTGCTCTTGCTACCAGCTTAACGGCGGTATTTATGAGTGCAGTGCTTCTGATTCTCTTAAACAAACAGTTAAAATTCTTAGGAACCAAAGAATTGTTCTCGATATTAGGTTGTGTACTTCTTGGGGTTGTGATGTTCCCTGTGTGTACTCTTACCTATAGCATAATTCCCTTAAAAGGAAATGTGATCGGTCATATCGCCACAGTTGGCATTGCCGCTCTGGCAGGTATTTTCGTATATGGTGTTGGATTGCTGCTAACCCAACGTGAATGGCGCAACAAACTGAAAGGAGTGATGAAACGATGATGACCTGTTTTAAAAACAGTAAAATCTACAAAATCTTTCAAAAGATTTATCTGTTCTTTTTAATTCCCTTCCGGAAAACTTTTCTGTATAAACTGTTTATGAACGATCTTCCCACAAAAGCGTTCCGAGAATCCAAAACCGCAAAACTGATGGGAAAAATCGCCCAGTTTTTTGGTTGGATCAGCCATCTGATTACAGAGAGTTTCACCTATCGCAGCTTAAAAAATTGGTGTACCGGTACCACGGTAACCGAAATTGTAAGCACCAGCAAAATTTTAAATTGGTTCCACGCGGATTCTTCCGGTTACAGTTTTTCCTTCTTAATTTTCCTGATGGTGCTGTTTTTAGCTGGAATCCTTCCCACAATGGCGGTAGTTGCACTGTGCCTGCTGGCACTGGGATTCGCCTTTTTGGAAGCAGACTTTGAAAAAAATCTGAAACAGACCAAACCGATTGTCACCGACATGTTGATTGGTTTCTACCTGATCGCCTTGGTTTATGGGCTCTTGATTTCAAAATCTCCCGATAAACTTCAGATTTTCCTGGTCTATTTCGTTTTTGTGGGCCTGTATTATGTGGTACGGTATTTTGTTTCCACTCCCAGAAGACTCATGATGAGCATTTCCTACTTCACCCTGTCCGGTATCGTAGTGTGTGCTTACGGTTATCTCCAGTATATCACCGGTAGCTACGAAATGACCACCTGGACAGATACCAATTTGTTCACCGACATTTCCGGACGTATTTATTCCACATTCCAGAATCCCAACGTGTTTGGAGAATATTTGCTGTTTTTAATTCCTCTGGCGCTGGCTATGTGTATCATCGCCAAAGAAAAGCTACATAAAATTGTGTACGGTGTCTGCACGGTTGCCGCTCTCGGCTGCCTCATCCTGACCTACTCCCGAGGTTGCTGGTTAGGGTTGATTGCCGGTATGGGACTGTTTATCATCCTGCTTTACAGAAAAGCACTGGTTCCCATTGTGTTGGCATCTCCTTTCGCACTTCTGGTACTGCCGCAGAGCATTTTGAATCGTTTTATGAGTATCGGAAACCTGAAAGACAACTCCACTGCCTATCGTGTGTACATCTGGAGAGGCTCCGTGGATATGTTGAAAAAATTATGGCCAACCGGAGTTGGTCTGGGAAATTATTCCTACGAAATGTCCTACGCTCCATATGCTTATAATGCCATTATGGCACCCCATTCCCACAGTTTATATTTCCATCAACTCTGTGAAACCGGTATTTTCGGATTTATTGTGTTCATCTCGTTGGCATTTTTCACTTTAAAACAACTCTTTATGGTGTATAAGCATCCCAAATCCCAAGAACTCGGAGTGTTAGCGGTTGCTTTAATCAGTGGATTTACCGCCTTCTTAATTCAGAGTTTCTTTGACAACACTTTCTATAACTACAGAATTTATATGTTCTTCTTCGCATTCTTAAGTCTGGCAGCATCCTTATTTGCTGTGGGAGAGGAGGAAACAAAATGAAAGTGTTAATGGTGATTTCCGATACCAACATTGGTGGTGCCGGAAAATGGATCGTAGAATACTTCCGCTATCATAACAAAGACCGTTTTCAGGTAAAAGCGGTTGTTCCCACCGGGTCCCAGCTGAAACCTCTTTACGAAAAAGCAGGCCTTAACGTAATGGAATGTGACGGCATTGCCGATGTGAGTTATTCCAAAGAAGGGGTAAAAAACCTCTACCGCATTTTCAAACAGGAATGCCCGGATATTGTTCATGCACACGGCACTATGTCTGCCAGAGTGGCGGCTGCAAAATGTGGCAGCAACGTGAAAAAAATTGTATATACCCGTCACAGCGTGTTTGAACCTACCGGTTTCTTCACAAAGCCCATTGGCAAGATGGTTAATCGTATGATTACGGCGTTCACCTGCAACCAAAGCATTGCAGTGTGCGAAGCAGCAAAGAAAAATCAGACAGACACAGGCGTTCCTGCAAAAAAAATTACCGTAGTATACAACGGTGTGGAAGCAATTCCTACTCCCACTCATGAACAGAAGGAAGCCGCAAGAAAGCAGTTTGGCTTATCAGAAAACGATTTGGTCTTTTCCATCAGCGCCAGATTAAATCCCGTAAAAGGGCACAAATATTTAGTGGAAGCAGTTTCCAAACTTCCTGATCGCACCAACTTAAAATTTTTGATTGCCGGAACAGGGCCGGAGGAAGAAGCCTTAAAACATATGGTAACGAAACAAGGATTACAAGACTCTATTATCTTCACCGGATTCTTATCCGATGTTTCCAATCTGCTGTATGCCACGGACGTGCTGTTAAACTGTTCCTACGGCACCGAAGCCTGCAGCCTTGCAATTTTGGAAGCATATTCTTTGGGAATTCCCTGCATCGCTACCGATTACGGCGGAAATCCCGAGTTGGTTCAGACCGGGATAAACGGGATTGTCTTCCCCACTAACGATTCTTCTGCCTTGGCAGATGCCATTCAAAAACTGAAAGAAAACCCTGCCCTTATTTCCAAATACGGGCAAGGCGCAAAAGAAACCTATCAAAAGGGTTTCACCGTGGAACTGATGGCAAAAAATACAGAGAAAGTATATGAGGATTTGATGAAATGAACAAGAAAAAAAATAATGTGATGAAATACGTCATTGAACTGATCATATTGCTGGTCATCGGGGTGGTTGCCTTTTACGGTATCTCCAAAATCAACCCTGCGGTAACCCGCAATAACAAAAAAAACGTAACAGTTACCTTCGAAGCTCAGGATGTGGAAGAACACATCCTCAAAAAAATTGCAGAAGGTGACGAAATTTCGGATAATATCAAAAACACATCCTTCGGAACCATCAAGTCTCTTTCCGAACCACGTCCTTCCACCAGAGCTGTTGCAGATTATGAAAGCAAAAAATATATTCAGGCTCCGGTAGACGATCTTTACACTGTGGATATCGTGACAGAATGTGAGGCTGACATATCCGACCTGGCAGTGATGGTGGGAGACACCGAATTAAAAATCGGTTATATGATCCCTTTGATTAACGAAGACTATCTGGTAAACTGTACGGTTACCGATATCAAGATTGCAGAGTAAATCAGGAGGTATGCTATTATGATGAAGAATGGAAAACTTTTTGGCAAAATCAACCTGTTTGATTTTC
Source organism: Oscillospiraceae bacterium (assembly GCA_015068645.1). Classification (NCBI taxonomy): domain Bacteria; kingdom Bacillati; phylum Bacillota; class Clostridia; order Eubacteriales; family Oscillospiraceae; species Oscillospiraceae bacterium. The sequence continues at coordinate 13,961 of SVKD01000012.1, read as the reverse complement.
TGGTTATCTTATTGATTTTGGTGCTGATATTCGCTATTGGTATGAAATTTTTATTCAATAAGGAAACTGTAACCAACTCCGTGGATGTTACCTACGAATTGAAAATAGAATCTGTGCGGGATGTCACCGCAAACGCCTTTCAAAAAGGAGACACGATTTATCATTATGACTTAAATGAAATCATCGGCACTGTGGAAGACGTTCAGTCTGTTCCTGCAACGGATCCCATGAACACCTTAACCGGTGAAGCCATCGAAGTTCCTTTGGAAGACCGTTTTGATGTGATTATCACCGTGAAATCAACTGCTGTCCGGCATGAAACCGGTAATCTGATGATCGGCAAGATGAAATTGGTGGAAGGCGGTCAGTTCCGTGCAGCAACCTTGCTTGCAAACTGCATGTGCGAAGTTCAGAACCTGCAATGGAACTAAGAGAAAAACTTTCCTTTTTGGCACAATCTCATCACGATCGATTGGACTATTTCTTAAAAGGACAAGGAATTTCTCATCGGATTATCACCAAGCTGAAGTATTTGGGCTGTCTACTCATCAACGGAAAACCCGTCACAACACGTCATCCTGTATCGGCAGGTGATGAGGTAACTCTTCTGTTTCCCAAAGAAACTGAGATTTCCTGCGAACCCGAGCAAGGAATTTTTACCATCCTCTACGAAGACGGTGACCTTATGGCAGTGGTCAAACCGTACGGTATCGCCACTCACCCTGCCTTAGGAACGGCAAACGGAACTTTGGGCAATTTTGTAACACAGTATTATGTGGATAATGGCTGTCCGATGCCCTTTCGTCCCGTCAGCAGGCTGGATAAAACCACCAGCGGCGTATTGGTAGTTGCAAAGCACGGACTTTCCCATCATATTCTGTCCAATCAGAAGCAAAACGGTTCCTTTCGGAAACTGTATCTGGCATTGGTAACGGGTGTTCCCGAAAAAATGTCTGGTGAAATCACCTTTCCTATCGCAAGAGAATCGGAAACCTCTTTAAAACGGGTCTGCCGTGATGACGGAAAACCTGCCCATACCTGCTACCGCGTGCTGATGAGCAAAGAAAATTTTTCTTTGCTGGAACTGGAGTTGTTAACAGGCAGAACTCATCAGATCCGGGTACATTTATCCCAAATAGGACATCCTATCGTGGGTGATACCATGTATGGCGGAATTTCTGCGAAACGGCTGTACTTACACTCCCATTGTGCACAATTTCCTCATCCCATTACAGGAAAATTGTTGGAAATTCATTCCCCTTCCGATTTTGAAACCATTTTATCAACCATAGAAAACGAGGACTTTTACGATGATTATTTATCCCGCAATTGATATTAAAGACAACAAATGTGTCCGCCTTTGCAAAGGCGTGTATGAAGACACTACCGTATATTTTGAAAAACCTTTGGACGCCGCTAAAAAATGGCAGGAAGAAGGCACAAAATATCTGCACTTGGTCGACCTAGACGGCGCACGCTATAAAGAGCCCTACTGCAAAGACATTATTTTAGAAATCGCCAAAGAAACAGGTTTGTTTATTGAAATCGGCGGCGGCATCAGAAGTTTTGAAACAGCAAAAGAATATTTAGAAAACGGTATTAGCCGTGTGATTTTCGGCACTTCTGCCGTGACCGCTCCCAAAGAAATTGAAAAAACCGCTCTGGCATTCCCCAACCACGTTGCCGTGGGCATTGACGCCAAAGACGGATACGCTGCCATTGATGGCTGGATTGATACCAGTAAAATCAGTGCGTTGGAGCTTGCAAAAAAAGCAGAAGCTATGGGTGCCGACACCATTATCTACACCGACATTGCAACCGACGGCATGTTATCAGGCCCCAACTTAAAGGCAATGGAACAGATGAAAAATCACGTTTCCATTAACGTGATTGCGTCCGGTGGTGTCAGCTCATTTGAGGATCTGGTTCATTTAAAAGAAATCGGCGTGGATGGTGCCATCGTGGGCAAAGCAATCTACACAGGAAACGTGAACTTAAAAGAAGCAATTTTAAATATTTAGACAGTAGTTTGATTACTGTTTGGAAAGGGTGTGATCAAAATATATCTTCAAAATATCAAATTAAGCCAATTTCGAAGCTACAATTATTTAGATCTCTCCTTTTCCCCATCCACCAATATTCTCTGCGGCAAAAACGCTCAGGGAAAAACCAATATTGTGGAAGCAATTCACTATTTTTCCACTTTGAAATCTCATCGGTTTGTGTCTGATAAAGAACTGATTTTATCCGAATGCGACGTGGCAAACATGCAGATTTCTTATCAGAAACACCCCACGTCCCGCGTGGAAAAAATGAAAATCGGCTTATCAAAAAATTCTAAATCTGCAAAACGGGAACTGTCAAAAAACGATGTAAAAACAGACAACGCCTCTTTTTTAGGGGAATTTCATTCTGTACTCTTTTCTCCCGAGGATTTGAATTTAATCAAGGGAGACAAAGAGCAACGGCGACGGTTCTTGGACTCGGACGTTTGTCAGATTCGTCCCCGTTACTACAAAATTCTAAAATACTACAATTCCATTTTAAGAAACCGTAACAAGCTCTTAAAAGAAGAACATCCCGATGAAACACTTCTGCAGGTTTATACCGAAAAACTGGTAGAATTTGGCACGGAAGTCATCATCTACCGTGCACTTTTTGTGGAACGCTTAAAGGAAACCGCCAAGAAAATTTATGCGGAAATTGCGGGAGAAACAGAAGAATTAAATCTCCGCTATGAAAGCGAACTGTTTGATACCTTTGTGGAAGACAAAGCAGCTATCCGCGAAATGTTTCATCAAAAGCTTTCTGAGGTGGCAAAGGAAGAACACCTGTTTCACACCACAAGGGTAGGTCCTCACAGAGATGACCTTGAATTCTATTTAAATGATAAAAATGCTAAAATTTATGCTTCCCAAGGCCAACAAAGAACCATTATTTTAGCATTAAAATTATCAGAACTGTTGTTTATCAAAGAGCTGACAGGTTCCTATCCTGTCCTGCTTTTAGATGACATCTTATCCGAGCTGGATAAAACACGGCAGAAAAGCTTATTTTCCTACATCAAGCCCTGCCAGACCATTATCACCATCACCGATGCCCAAGCATTTGAGGTGGAGGGTGCAAAAACATTCTTAGTAGAAAATTCTGTGGTCACCGAACAATAAAAACAAAGGAAAGAGGGGTTACAAAGGATATGACGAAAAAAGAACTGTTTTTTAAGCTAAAAGAACAACTGGATATTCTTTACGAAAACCCTCATTGCACCCTGGATTACACCACTCCCTTTGAACTTTTGGTTGCTACCATCTTATCGGCACAGTGTACCGATGCAAGAGTGAATATCGTCACCAAAACCATTTTTCCGAACTATAACACCCCCGAAGCATTCGCTTCCCTTTCGGAAAATGAAATTGCTAACATGATTCAATCCACCGGCTTTTATAAAAATAAAGCAAAAAATATCAGAAACTGTGCTATCGCTCTGGTGGAACAACATAACTCCCAAGTTCCCGATACCATGGAAGAATTGACCAAATTAGCAGGAGTTGGCAGAAAAACCGCCAGCGTAATTTTAGGGGAAATTTTTGGGAAACCGGCGATTGTAATTGATACTCACGCCAAACGTTTAGCAAACCGCATGGGCTTAACCAAAGAATCCGACCCGGTAAAAATTGAGTCAGCACTCAGAAAATTCATTCCCCCGGAATTTCAGTTTGATTTCTGTCACCGTCTGGTGGCACACGGCAGAGCTGTATGCAAAGCGCAGAAACCTGCCTGCGAAATCTGCATCTTAAACGAGATTTGTAAGCACGGCATCAAAACATTGGAGAAGACGAAAAAATAACCCCATTTTCTTCAAAAAAAGTATTGACAACAAAATAAAAGTGTGATAGAATATAAAAGCTGTTTGAGAAAATAGCATCAATATGGTGTGCGGATATGGCGGAATCGGCAGACGCGCTAGCTTCAGGTGCTAGTCGGGGCAACTCGGTGGAGGTTCAAGTCCTCTTATCCGCACCAAAAAAGAAGTTATCCATTTCGGATAGCTTCTTTTTTTCGTATAATAAAACAGAGGACTTGAACCTTAAGAAGGCGGCAATCGTTAGAAAAACCATTCGGGGAATGGTTTTTAGCGAAGCCGGGGCGCAGGCGGGTACCGAAAGGCATCGCCTTTGGGTCGCCAAGCTGAAAAGGTGTGCGAAGCACAACTGTGTCCTCTTATCCGCACCAAAAAAGAAGTTATCCATTTCGGATAGCTTCTTTTTTTCGTATAATAAAATAGAGGACTTGAACCTTAAGAAGGCGGCAAGCGTTAGAAAACCATTCGGGGAATGGTTTTTAGCGAAGCCGGGGCGCAGGCGGGTACCGAAAGGCATCGCCTTTGGGTCGCTAAGCTGAGAAGGTGTGCGAAGCACAACTGCGTCCTCTTATCCGCACCAAAAAAGAACGGTTATTTTGATACTAATAGCCGTTCTTTTATTTTTGCTCTAAATTATTCCAAAACCATCGACATTAATGTATTGACATTATTCGCGAAAAAGAGTATAATCAATTTATTAAATGAACAAAGTGCGAGGTGCTATTATGTATATATCGGTTTCTGATGCTGCAGAAAAATTTAATATATCTAAAAGAAGAGTTCAGATATTGTGCGAACAAGGACGTATTGAAGGCGCTAATAGAATGAGTGGTGTATGGTTAATTCCTACCAATGCCCAAAAACCTACTGATGCACGAATAAAAAGCACTGTGCCTGAAAATCAATTATCATTATTTGATGATCTTTATAAAATTGAAGAAGAAAAATTAAGTATTGCTCAAGTTTGTGAGCTGCTTTCTATTTCTCCAGCAACTGTCAAAAACTGGGTTAGACTCGGAAAACTGAAGATTGAGTCTGATAGCGAAACTTTTGATAAGAAATATATAGAAGCACTTATCTCAGAAATAAGAATCGGAAAAGATAACCGTTTGAAAAGTCGAAGGAACAAAAAAAGTGTAAGTGGCAAAGTCCTATACAAAGATTACATCAAAAACAATCATAATCGTGAAATTGTTGAAAGTATTTTGAATTCTTGTGACCAAATTACAGAAGATGAATTGAGAGTGATTCTCGCTAATTTTGCCATACAATTATATCAACAAAGCGGAGGGATAGTTGTATCAGATTATTTGTTACTTGAAGGAAAAAGTGATATTACAAGTAATGATGTATTCAATAGTTTGATTAAAGACTTGCTTGGGAATATTGATGTATCAAAAATTACGATTGCAAATATTCAAACCGCTTTGAATAGTAAAGTTCAGTTAGTTCCATTAGAAGATACTTTGGGATTTGTTTACATTTCCCTTCGAGATTTAAGTCATCGTAAACAAACCGGTGCATATTACACACCCCAAAAAACGGTTAATACGCTTATTTGCAATTTGAAAAACTATGTTAATACTCAAAACAAGACATTATGTGATCCTTGCTGTGGAACGGGAAATTTCCTTATCGGTCTTGTTGAAAAAGGTGTGGGAATTGAGAATCTTTATGGTCAAGACATAGATGAAGTTAGTATTCTAATTACACGAATCAATATGTTTTTGCATGATAACAGCATTACTAGAGAGCAGTTGTATTCTCAATTTGTTTGTGGCGATACCCTTTCCAATACTTTCTCTCGTAAGTTCTCTGTAGTATTGGGCAATCCACCTTGGGGATATGATTTTAGCAAAGAAGAAACCGCTTATCTTACTGCTAATTATACTACTGCTAAAAACAAAGGTATGGAGTCATACGATTTGTTTATTGAAAAAGGAATGGCAATGATAGAAGAAAATGGGTACTTAGCATACGTATTGCCAGAAGCGATTTTAAGTGTAAACTCACATCAGCAGGCAAGAGAACTTATTGTAAAAAACACGGCGTTTAAATTTGTGAGTTACTTGGGGAATGCTTTTTCGGGAGTGCAATGTCCTGCGATCATCTTAGGCATTCAGAAAGGTTGTTGCGGAGAAACGAAAGGTTGCAGAATTGAACTGAATAATAAAGAATTCGTTATTAATGAAAACAGAGATATAAATGCAACATCGTTCTCTTTTAACATGAGCGATGAAGAATACGATTGTTTACAAGTGATTGGCTCATTAAAAAACGCTAAATATCTTGCAAATAACGCTAAGTTTGCATTGGGAATTGTCACCGGTAACAATAAGGAGTATATCACAAATGAAAAAACAGAAGGAATGGAAATTGTTTTAAAAGGTAGTGATATTTTTAGATATGCTATGAAGGAAACCGATAACTATATTTATTTTGCGCCTGAAAAATTTCAGCAAGTTGCGTCAACTGAAATGTATCGAGCTAAAGAAAAGTTATTGTATAGATTCATTGCTGAAGTGCCTGTTTTTATGTATGATAATCAACAAACGCTTTCGTTGAACAGTTGCAACATCTTAATACCACAGATTGAAGGTATGGATATAAAGTACATTTTGGCAATTTTGAATTCTAGTGTAGCAGCTTTCTTTTTAAACAAAAAATACAATTCTGTTAAGTTGCTGAGATCACACATAGAATCGTTACCGATCCCCATGGTAAGTACTGAAAAACAGAGTGGTATTATAAAAAAAGTAGACCACATAATGAATTCAAGCGAAAACATTAGTGGTCTATATGAAGATCTTGATAATGAAATTATGAGTATTTATTCTCTTTCAGAGATACAGAGAAAAACTATTCGTGGGGCATTATCTGGAAAGAATTTATTTTTTCTCAAATAATGCAAGTAGTTGAGAGTAGGTTAATTCCTTATGAAAATACTTCTTTTTATGTTCGGCATAGTTTGATTTGTTTATATGGAATTGATACTCAGTACCACCTTTGTGCTGAATTGAATATCCGGGCATATTAGGGACAATGTCGCTTTGAGCTTTGAAGATTACAATTTTATCTTTGAAAAAGATTCCGTAGTAAAGAATATCGAATTCGGAGGGTTTGATTTGTTGTATGTTGCAATCGAATGTTATATTCGTAGCCTCAGCTTCAGTCAAAACCCTTGAATCCGATGCGGAATTCAAACAAAGGTCAATTATATTAGATTTTTTCAGCGGTTTGAGTTTTTTCTTAGCTCGTGAGAACTTCGCTTCTATCTTTTGGTTTTTTGAATCCAACAGGTCAAAATACTTCCCATCTGCCGGAGTGAATTTCTCCAACTCCTTAATCATTAACTGGGCGAGTTCACCGAAATTTGTACCCAAACTAAATATGCCATTTATGAATTGCTCAAGTTTCTTTTTATCTGCCATACAACAACTCCTTTTAAAAAATACTTATTTTTTACCTTTTCGACGAACAATTTCTAAAATATCTTTTTCGTCAACCAGAAATGGAGATAATTCTTCTTCGGTCATAAAAACTTGTCCTTCAAACACTTCAACACCTGCAATACCCGTATTTTCGTTACGATGCTGGGGACCAAGTTTTCCAGTTCTTTGAAGTTCCTCGCTTGTGAGAACCCAATAAATCAATTCGTCACGGCAAGTACCGATCCAAATGAAAACATCGCAACAAGCAGGTTTTAACTGCTGATAGTGATACTTGAATCCAGCAGCTTTTGCTTCGGAATGTAAATACGCTCTGCTTGCTAAACTGCCACCTGCGTTTGTGCTGTTTGCACGACAGGCTTTTACTTCAATACGAATTCCGTCAAGCCATAAATCAAATTCACCATCAAATGCAGGGTACTCTGCAGAAACATTTTCTTTAGTTGCTTTTACAAACTGCGGAAATAGTGTGCGAACGTGTTGCTCTCCCCAAGTCTGCCCGTAGGTACGAGGAGCCATATCAAACAGATCCAAATATTTATTTCGCTCACAATACTCGGTATTTAATTGTGAATATCTTTCATATGTAATTTCGCCTATTGCCAAGTAATATGCTAACAGTCTATTTTCAACACTAAAAGGAAAAAGTGCCTTTTCATCTTCAATGGATTTAATGATGCTGGTATCGCCATTGGACTTTTTTCGCAAATTATTTAATTCTATCATTAGTTCTTTCATTTGATCTCATCCTCCAAAAATAATTTATAAGTTTCGATTTCAAGTGCTTCGGCAATACGCTGAATGTTCTCTAGAGAAATACTTCTTCTGTAGCACTCAATAGCGCTGATATAAGTACGGTGCATACCGCATTTGTCAGCAAACGATTCTTGCGAAATATTCATAGCAGTACGATATTTCTTTAAGTTGTTTCCGAAAACTTTAACTATATCCATATATACGCCTCCCATCATATACATTATATGTTTTTGAATACAATTAGTCTACATACAATAAGTATCATAAAATAGAGTGATGGTCACACATTCGAAAATGAAGGTCAGTAAAGAGTCGGTCATACAAGTAGAACAATTTGTATCAAAATATGCATTCTTATCCAAGTAAAAAAGACTATTCTTCGGAGTAGTCTTTTTTCATTCTAATCAAACAGAGGACTAAAAAAGAACGGCTATTCTATCTGAATTGCCGTTCTTTTTATAAAGATATGTCTTAATTGATTTTCGTAGTAAAGTGATTTTCCAGATATTCCAGACAAGGCTGATAAATATCGTAATCGCTGATGTTGTATTCAAAATCCAAACAACAAATCATACCGTTTTTCACAAAAAGCTTCCGGTATAATGAACGAGCTCCGCCTGCTCTTGTTACCGCTGCAGCATACCAAGTTTCGCCGTGATCCTCGTAGTTTACGTCTCCACCATATTCCGCATATAAGTCATCCAAAGTATCCTGGACAGACATTCCACTTGTATTCCAAGTAGCGCGGATTGTCATCGTGGCAGTGGAATCTTCCGACACATAGGTTTTTACTGCATTCACACCGCTGGGGGTCACAGAATAGAAGTTTGCGGGGTATGCACTGGCAAATCCATATTCCCTATTGGTATACGTATAATAGGTATCTATTTCACGGGAAGACGAAGGAGTAGAAGTAGGCGTCGGCGTGGGAGTGGGAGTAGGTGTCGGGGTAGGCGTTGGCGTCGGACTGGGAGACGGAGTAGGACTCTCTGTGGGAGTCGGACTGGGAGTAGCAGTAACCTCTGCAGTCGGTTCGGGAGTAGGCGTCACAATCACCACAGGGGTGCCGCCGGTGTTACCCGGATCTTTGTTGATTTTATAAACAATCAACAAAGAAACCACAACCAAAGCCATAATTAAAGTGACCAACACCAAAATCAACAGAACTTGGGTTGGATTTTTCTTCTTAGCAACCGAAACAACTTCTCCTACCGGATGGCCGCAAACAGGGCAAACTCGGTCATTGGATGTCAGTTGATTACCACAATTTTTACAAAACAAAATCATCGCCTCCTAAAAATGTTCATGATCCGTTCTCAAAAACAATATACAATAGAAATTTGATATAAATCATTCTTATTATATCATACAGATTCCGATAAATCAATCTTTTTTCTGTGATTTTACCACAAATTACCCAATAAAACAAAAAAATCTTACTCATTCCAAAAAAGGAGTTATCCAATAGGATAACTCCTTTTTTTATTGTGAATACAACAAGGTTCCGGGGCATCCGACCGCAATCTTTGATTGCGTCATCGGGTCTGGTTCTTATTTAATCAATTTTCGTGGTAAAATGGTCTTCAATATATTCAATATGAGGTCCGTAAATATCCAGATCTTTCGTTTGATATTCAAAATCCATACAGCAAATCATTCCGTTTTTCAAAAAGAGCTTCCGATAGAAGGAACGGTCTCCCCATTCAACTTTTGCAGCATACCAGGTTTCTTCCCTGGGATGATACGTAATGTTGGCACCATATGAATTTTGAAAATCTTCATACACATCATCAAGTGTCAAGCCTCCTGTATTCCATACTGCACGAATGGTCATCACAGCAGTGGAATCCGCCGAAATATAGGTTTTCACCGCATCCTCCCCTTGAGGCGTTATCGAATAGAAATCCGAGGGATAAACACAGGAAAAACCGTATTCCCGATTCACATACGTCTGATAAGGACCGTTTTCCTGTGAAGGAGCAGGATTAAAAGTTGGGGTTGGCATAGGTGTAGGTGTAGGCGTCTGCGAGGGAGCAGGTGTTGCGGTTGGTGTAGGAGTAGGACTGGGAGATGGCGTAGGACTCTCTGTAGGAGTAGGTGTAGAAGTAGCCTCTGCAGTCGGTTCGGGAGTAGGATTCACAATCACGACCTGGTGTCCCGGTTCATACGGCTCTCTATTGATTTTATAAACAATCAACAAAGAAACCACAACCAGAGCCATAATTAAAGTAACCAACACCAAAATCAACAGAACTTGGGTTGGATTTTTCTTCTTAGCAACCGAAACAATTTCTCCTACCGGATGGCCGCAAACGGGGCAAATCCGGTCATTAGATGTCAGTTGATTAGCACAATGTTTACAAAACAAAAATCATCGCCTCCTAAAAAATAATCACAACCTGGTTGTCTTTTTCAACATGAAAAAAGTTCATTTTTAACCTTTTTCATGATAACGCGTTCCCCTTAATCAATCAAGGGATAAAATGACAAAACATAATTATTCTAAAAAGGAGTTATCCCATGGAATAACTCCTTTTGATTGGTTAGTTAATTAAGGAAATCAGATAATAACAACGGTCTTTGGTGTAAGAAATTCCAATCAGGTTTTTGGAAGTCTGGTCAGATACCGTTTTCATCTCTGCTTCTTTTGCCACAATCCAGTTCAATTCGTCTGCCTCTAACGCTTTGAAATCAGACGAGGACATGATTCCTTTCAGATACTGGTACACATCATTTAATAAAACATCCCATTTGTTAAACACAATGCCTGATTCGTAAGCCATCTCAGATTCGGTTGCATAATCCAAGTAATTCTGGGAATAGATTTCAATACCACTGGCGGTGGTGAGATACTGATTCTTCTGCTGATACCGCTGATTCGGAGTGGGTACCGGGGTGGCTGCCGGTGTTGGTACCGGAGTAGGCGCCTGTGTAGGAAGCGGAGTAGGATCCGAAGTGGGATCCGGAGTAGGTTTCGCAGTAGGCTCGGCAGTGGGCTCCGGAGTTTCCGTAGGTGCGGGTGTCGGAGAACTTGTAGCTTCGGGAGTGGGACTGGGTTCTGCCGACGCAACCACAGCACCAGAGGTATCGCCATTGGGATATATGGGTTGATTGGTTCGGAAGATTAACAAACAAAAAATCACAACCAATGCTACAACAGACACCACAATCAAAGCAATCGTTAAATTCCGGCTTTGATTATTGGGAGTAACAGGTACCGGATTGGGCATGGGGTTTGATACGGGAGTACCCACATTTAACGGTGCTCCGCAATCAGTACAGAATCGGTCGTTGGATGACTGTTCTTTTCCACAGTTTCTGCAAATCACAACAATCGCCTCCTAAATCATTTCTTCATAAGTTTTATAACCGGTGAGAAGTTTCATACATACATCTCACGATATACAGTAAAATTGTAACATATCTTTTTAAAAAAATCAATCCTTTTATCACTTTTTATATTTTACAAAAAAAAGACATCTCCAAAAAGATGTCTTTTTCAGAAGATTTATGAGTCTGGCTACCATGTTACGATCTATTCTGTTATGATTTGATTAAAGCATAGAAATCAGTTTGGGAAGAGCAGGTTCAAAAGCGGCACCGTACCAATGATTGGGAAGCTCGGCGGTAATGCGGATACATTCCAGCACATATTCCGCTGCAATTTTTGCGGCTTCAAAAGAAGATTTTCCTCTCATCAGAGCACCCACAAAAGCGGAGGCATAAATGTCTCCTGTTCCGTGACAGCTATTGGGCAGGAAGGGATGCTCGTAATACTGATATTCACCGTTTTCATATACCACAACACCCGTGGTTCCCTCTTTGTAGGAAACACCTGTTAAAATCACATTTTTGGTGCCTAATGCAACCAATTTATCAAGCATTTCATCAATATAGGCTCTGTCATATTCGGTTTTATATTCCATGCCTGTTAAGAAACAGGCTTCGGTGATGTTGGGAAGTAAGTAATCTGCTTTTTCACAAAGACGTTTCATTGCATTCACATAATCCATATCAAAAATGGAATACAAGGAACCGTTGTCTGCCATAGCAGGGTCCACAATCAGACGGGCAGACTCAGTTTTGGTACCGGCAAAAATATCCAGCACGTAGTCAATCTGCTGCAGGGAACCTAAGTAACCGGTATAAACAGCTTCAAATTGAATGTTTTCTTTCTTCCAATGGTCTAAAATAGAAGGCATATCGTCCGCCAGATCACGGAAGGTAAATCCCGAAAATCCTGCAGTATGGGTAGAAAGCACTGCAGAAGGAAGAATGGCTGTTTCCAATCCGCAAGCAGATAAAATGGGAAGCGCCACCGTCAGGGAGCATTGCCCTACGCAGGAAATATCCTGAATCGTCAAAATTCTTTTATAGTTCATTTCAAAAAACCTCTTTACATTTTAAGATAAATCTATTATAATAAAAATCTGAACATAAGTAAATAATCAAAACAGGAGTTTTTTATAAGACCAGATGAAAGACAAAAAATATCTTTCCCTCTATCGGGAATTAAAACATAAAATTCAATCGGGACAATATCTGCCCAATCAAAAAATCCCTTCCAAGCGTACCCTTTCCGACCGCTACGGTGTAAGTGTGATTACAGTGGAAAAGGCATTGTATCTACTGATAGAAGAGGGATACATCACCTCCAAAGAAAAAAGCGGATATTTCGTGTCATCTTTGGAAGTGTTACCACTTGACACCAATCAAAAAAAAGCGTCCTTTTTACCGTTGGAAGAACCCGTTGAAAAAGCACCCCGATTTGAATACGACTTGTGGTTTAAAACAGTCCGAAAGGTGTTGTCAGAACAAGGAGAACGTCTGTTTATCAAATCTCCCAATCAAGGGACAATCGCCTTAAGAAATGCACTGTCTGACTATCTGCTGCGTTACCGCAATATGTCGGCGGATCCTCGTCGTATCATTATCGGGTCCGGCTCGGAACAGTTGTATGAAACAGTTGTAAAACTGTTAGGGAGAGAAATTACCTACGGCATTGAAGACCCGTCCTACGAAAAAATCGAAGCCGTCTATCGGGCTGAGGGCGTCAGCGTGAAAAAACTGCCCATGGGACGGGATGGTATCACCCGTCAGGCACTGCGTCAGGATGATTTTAAAGTTCTTCACGTCACACCTTTCCAAAGTTATCCGTCCGGTGTAACTGCCTCTGCATCCAAACGGTATGAATACATCCAGTGGGCTAACGATGAAAAATATATCATTGAAGATGATTTTAACAGCGAGTTTTTCCTACCCGGAAATCCCATTGAATCTCTGTTTTCGTTAGACAACAATCAGCGGGTCATTTATATGAATACCTTTTCTAAAAGCATCTCCCCCGCCATTAGAATCGGGTATCTGATTCTGCCGGAATCTCTGCTTCCCCGCTACGATGAAATTTTAGGCAACTTCTCCTGCACCGTTCCCGTATTAGACCAATATATCTTGGCAGAATTTTTAAAAAGCGGTAATTTTGAACGGCATTTAAACCGCATCAGAAGAAATATGAAATAAGAACCCGCCCCGATGACGCAATCAAAGATTGCGGTCGGGTTCCCCGGAACCTTGTTGTATTCACAATAAAACAGTCCCAACCGATTATTCGGTTGGGACTTCTCTGTTTGTGATAACCTAAATCAATCCTTTTTGTGCCGCACGCCACAAGAATGTCACAATTTGAGCACGGGTACAGGTTTTTCCGGGGGAGAAGGTTGTATCGGAGGTTCCGTTGGTAATACCATTCTCTACCGCCCATGCGATTGCTTCTTTGTAGTTTTCGTGCTCCGGCTTATTAAGGTCGGTGAATTTCAAAGATGCACTGCAAGCAGGTTTTCCTGCCGCACACCAGATATAATATACCGACATCATACGATTACAAGACTTGTTCG
>SVKD01000011.1 GCA_015068645.1 Oscillospiraceae bacterium | reverse complement strand
TGATATTTTTTAGTAATGCGGTCGCCAAACCATTTACTATTATATCATGAAGGTTTTTCTTTTGCTAAAGCTTTTTTATCTTCCCCCAGTAGAACTGGGGGTTTATCTCCACGCCTAAAGACACCAATATAAAAGGCATAGGATTTTTAAAATCCTATGCCTTTTTCGTTCTATGTTCTTTTATCAATCCATCCCATACAATAGGGTGAAGAAAAACGGATGCAAAATTCGAAAATTGAACCGAAGGGTTACCCGAAGCCGTACATTGGTACACCGAGCGGTAATTTTACACCTTTTTCATCCATTTGCAAGACGCCGAAAAAATTGCTCAGAATGGAGAAACCGAATCGAAACTTGTTTCGATAGTACCCGAAGCTGTACCGAGTGTACAGCGAGTGGTGAGATTCATCCGTTATGGGCAATTTTATCAAGTATTGCTTAGTCTTTGAAGAATTTGTGGTGAATAGCCTGCACTGCCTTTTCCGCCATATCTTCGTCGATTAAAACGGAAACTTTGATTTCGGAAGTGGAAATCATACGGATGTTGATGTTGGCATCGTATAATGCTTCAAACATTCTTGCTGCAACACCAGGATTAGAAAGCATACCGGAACCAACGATGGATACTTTGGAAATTTTTTCGTCGTGGGTAATTGCTTTTGCACCGATATCTTCTAAATTATCATTTAACACTTTAATTGCTTCTTCCATCTGGCTTCTGGAAACGGTGAAGGAAATATCCTTGGAATCGTCTCTGCCGATAGACTGTAAAATAACGTCTACGTTAATGTTTTTCTTTGCCAACAATGCAAACATTCTATATGCTTTACCGGGAGTGTCATCCACTCCGATTACTGCAATTCTTGCAACGTCGTTGTCTCTTGCAACGCCTCTCACTAATAATTTTTCCACGCTACCTGCCTCCTTCACTTTGGTTCCAGCAACTTTCTGGAAGCTGGATTTTACTTCTAAATCAACATGATATTTCTTTGCCATTTCCACAGAACGGTTATGTAACACGTTAGCACCCAAGGATGCCAATTCTAACATTTCGTCGTAGGAAATATCGTTTAATTTTCTTGCATCGGGCACAATTCTGGGGTCACAGGTATACACACCGTCAACATCAGTATAAATTTCGCAAACATCTGCACGAAGTGCTGCTGCCAATGCAACTGCTGTGGTATCGGAACCACCTCTGCCCAAGGTAGTAATGTCATTTACATTATTCACGCCCTGGAAACCTGCCACGATGACAATTCTGCCTTTATCCAGTTCATTCACCAAACGGGTGGTTTCCACTTTTTCAATGCGGGCAGAACCATAAACCATATTGGTTTTGATGGGAGTCTGCCAGCCGGTTAAGGAAACGACCGGATATTTATTTTTCTCTAAAGCCATTGCTAAGAGCGCAATGGTGATCTGTTCCCCGGTGGAAAGCAGAACATCCATTTCTCTTTTAGACGGTTTTTCGTTGATTTCTGCTGCTTTTTCAATTAAATCATCAGTCGTGTCGCCCTGAGCGGATACAACAACGACTACGGAATTTCCTTCGTCGTATGCATCCTGAATGCGACCTGCCACATTAAAGATTTTTTCAGCGTTGGCAACAGAGCTTCCGCCGAATTTCTGTACGATAATACCCACTGTTTGATACCTCCTGTAGGCTTACGCCAATTTCATATATGATATCGCGTAAGGCAGAATTTTCTGTAATTCTTTCTCACGGATTTCTTTCGTTACAAGACCAACTTCTCCATCGACCACTGAAACTTCTTCGGCAATGGGGAGTGTTTTGAAAATTTCTTCAGCTTGCTCGGTTCTAATCAGATAACAACCAAAGTTTTCGTCACTTTTCGCCACAAAGTCTGCTTCCGCATGTGACCAAAAATACTCTCTGTTACGGTCATTTCGTAAACAGTCAATAATATCTGCCACAACAGCACTTGCAGTAGGCAACTTCCCTGCCCCGGGTCCGTAGAATACCACTTCGCCAATAGCATTTCCGTTAACCATAATGCCGTTGAACACGTCGTCAATAGAAGCTAAAGGAGTTCCTTTTTTGATGACTCTCGGTTCCACAGACACATAAACTGTTCCGTCTTTCAACTCTGCCTGACCAATTAACTTAATGACAGATTCCATTTTTTCCGCATAAGCAACATCAGTTGCGGTAATACCGGTGATTCCAACAGTTTTCACTTTGTCACATTCCACTTCTTTGCCAAATACCAAAGAAGATAAAATGGCAATTTTACGACAAGCATCAATGCCATCCACATCTGCAGAAGGATTACGCTCTGCATATCCTTTCGCCTGTGCTTCTTTTAAAGCGGTTTCAAAATCGGAACCATCCCGGAACATCTTGGTTAAAATATAATTGGTGGTACCGTTTAAGATACCGGTAATACGATTGATTTCATTTGCTGCAAGGCAACTGTATAAGGGACGAATAATCGGAATACCGCCACCAACACTTGCTTCGAATAAGTAGTTCACATTTTTTTCTTTGGCAATCTGTAAAAGCTCGGTGCCTTTAGTTGCCACCAGTTCTTTATTGGAGGTTACTACGTGTTTGCCTGCCAGAAGAAGCTGTTTTGTGTAATCATATGCAAAAGTGGCACCGCCCATAACCTCTGCCACCACTGAAATTTCAGGATCATTTAAGATGGCAGAAAAATCCTTGGTGATTTTTGCGGCTTCCGGATCGGATGAATCCACTTCTTTGATGTCTAACACATATTTTACTTCCACAGAGTCGCCTAATTTTTCAGACAAAGACTTGGCATTGGTGCGGATAACTTCACACACACCGCTTCCCACAACACCGTAGCCTAATACTGCTACTTTCAACATAACAACTTGTTCCTCATTTCTTGCTCTATTCACTGATAATTACAGTAAATTTACTGATGTCTTCTATGGTAGAAAGCTTATTTTCCAAAGCTTCCAGTTTTTTCTCCATTCCGGAGGTATCTATGGAAATAGAAAGAGTTGCCTTTCCGTCCATAGGAATGTTCTGGTTGATGGTTAACACGTTTGCACCATGGCTCGCTATAACCTTCAACACCTGGGATAAAATCCCCGCTACATCGGATAATTCCATAAAAAAGGTAACCATACGGGTTGCCTTTAAGGAATTGTACGGGAAAATCATATCCTTATATTTATAAAAGGCGCTTCGAGACAAATCCTCCCGTTTTACCGCATCTGAAACTTTCATATCCGGATTGTTTTCCAGAATCTTCTTCACAGCTAAAGTTTTTGCTAACACCGACGGTACGGCAAGTTTGTCTACAACGTAGTATTCATGATTTTTTAGCATTGTCCACACCTCGAAAACATTTGTACTTGAGTGAGTATATCACTCTGCGCGATTGTTTTCAATGCTATTTATTTGGTTTTATTTTAAGTTAACAAAGTTTTTCGTTCATTTTCTCTGCTTTTCGATGGTTTTCTTTGTTTTTCGGTTTTTTATCTGTTTTTCCGCTTTTTTGAGGACATTTTACAACTCAAACTGTTCCTTTTTAAATTTTTTGAATTCCGGCATTCTCTGACGGCGGACATCTTTCTTTAGTATATCAAATTTAAACTTTTTGCAGGTATGGGATGCAGAATACAGGTTTTTTCGTTTGTTGCAGATGACCTGCTCACCGTCTGCCAATACATTTGCATATTCGCAAAAGGCACAAATACCTTCCTGCTTTTCATCCCAAAGGGGCACTTTTTTCAAATCAACCACATCCTATTATTTCATTCTTTCTCAACTTTGCAATAAAGAAACCGATGGTAATGCCGTTTGGCAAAATCTGCGCCATTCCGCTTTCTCCGTAAGAGGTTTCGCCAAGCTTCATCTGAAACGGCTCCAAAGAAAATTCGGGATGTTCTCTTAAAAACCATTCAATTTGGCGTTCATTTTCGTCCCGATTGACAGTGCAGGTGGAATATACCATCACTCCACCCTGCTTTAATGCATTTGCCATATTGTTTAAAATTTGTTTTTGCAATGCAACCAGGTCTGAAAAACCGAAATCTCTCCATTTGATATCAGGCTTTCCTCCTATCACACCGAGTCCTGAACAGGGTACATCCGCTAAAATGCGGTCAAATTTTTCGGAGAAGGTTTTGCAGGAAGCATCTCCTTCTTCCACGGTGGCAATCGTAATACCACATCGGCTCAGGTTTTTCTCAATCAGCTCGCAACGGTGAGGATAAAGCTCCGTGGCAACAAGCTCTCCTTCGTTTTGCATCAATTCTCCTATATAAGCAGTTTTCCCTCCGGGTGCGGCACAACAGTCTAAAATCCGTTCTCCCTTTTTGGGGTCCAACACCCGTACTGCCCACTGAGAAGAAACACTTTGTACGGAGAAATCGCCATTTTCAATCAGCATAGATAGGTTATCAACCTTTTGAGGTAACAGCACATCACCATATCTTTCACAATCGTCTAATTGTGTTTTTGCTTCTTCGACGGAGGAGAAACGTTGGTGATTGTATCTGAGTGCCAAAGGCACTTTTTGATTGAGGTCAGAAAGTAACTGTTCTGTTTGATCACCGTATTGCAAATGCAATAACTCATACACCTCATCGGAAAAGGATTCTTTTACCGCCACCGAAATATCCTTTGGCGCATCCGTCAGCCCTTTTCTTAAAACTGCATTCACAAGTCCTTTGGATTTATAGGCAAATTTGGCTGTTAATTTAACACTTTCGTTCACAATGGCAAAATCTGGCACCTTATCCATAAAATGGTACTGATAAAATCCCATTCGCAAAATATTTTTCACAGGAGTACTCAGTTTTTTCACTTTTGTGGTAGAAAAACGATTGATGATTTCATCCAAAAAACGGCGGTAACGAACCACTCCGTAAACCAATTCCGTCACAAAAGCACGCCCTTCCCCCAATTTGGAAAGACCGTTTTTTAATGCCAGATTCAAAAAAGTTTTCTGCTCTTCATATTCACTTAAAATAAGAAGTGCCGTTTTTCTTCGTTCCATAAGTGTATTCCTGATATTCAATTTCTAAAAATTAATCTCTGTTTCGGTTCACCAATACCAACAAACGAACAAGATTCATCACCGCGGTTGCCGCTGCTGCAACATAAGTCATGGCTGCTGCAGAAAGCACTTTTTTCACGCCGTGAACCTCCTGGCGGTTCAGCATCACGTCACGGGCTAAAATAGTTACAGCACGATTAGAAGCATTAAATTCCACCGGCAAGGTTACCAGCTGAAACAACACAATGGCGGAAAAGAGGATAATCCCGGTGTTAATCAACAAATCATTGGAAACCAAAATCCCCAGAATTGCCAAAGGAAATGCCAGATAGGAACCGATATTTGCCACAGGAATCACAGAGTTGCGCAGTTTGATAGGCATATATCCTTCACTATGCTGAACAGCGTGCCCTGCTTCGTGGGCTGCAACACCTACGGCACCAATGGAATTTCTGTCATACACGCTGTCAGACAAACGAATCACCTTGGCCTTGGGATCGTAATGGTCGGTCAGGTTTCCGGGAATCCGTTCAATTTTTACAGAGTGCAATCCGTTGGCATCCAAAATCTTACGGGCAGCATCTCTTCCGGTTAAGTTTCTTTGGGTGGTAATCTTACTGTAACGGTTAAAGGTGGACGTAACTCTAGCTTGCGCCCACATCGCAAGAAGCAATGCCGGCAACACAAAATATACATAAGTCATATCCAGATACATCAAATCACTCCTTAAATCTTCTGTTTAAACTAAAAACTATCCCGATTTCCGTTGTAAAAATCTGCAATCTTCATCATTTTTTTGCCCGGCGGCTGCAATGCCGTAATGTTAATCACACCGTTTTTCGCAGAGATTAACAGGCGGTTTTTGGAAAACTCCAGAATGCTACCGTAAGGCTGTTTATCTTCCTGTGAAAACAGCTCAGCACCATGAATTTTATAAGCTTTCTCATTGTGAATAAAGCTGGTTCCGGGAAAAGGATAAAAGCCACGAATTTTATTCACAATATCTTTGGCATCCCATTCAAAGGATATGATAGTTTCCTCCTTTTTAATGGGTGGTGCATAGGTGGATAAGGAATCGTCCTGCACTTCTCCCGCCAAAGTTCCAAGTTGGGGGATGGTATTAAGCAAAAGTTCAGCACCTGCCACCATCAGTTTGTCGTGAAGGCTTCCGCCGGTTTCGGTATCGGTAATGGGAACCACGCATTTTGTGAGCATATCGCCGGTGTCTAGCCCCTCATTCATCTGCATAATGGTAACACCACTTTCGCTCTCTCCCATGGCAACCGCATACTGAATAGGTGCAGAACCGCGATATTTGGGAAGCAAGGAAGCGTGCACATTGATACAACCGAATTTTGGATATTCCAAAACATAGGGAGGCAAAATTCTGCCGTATGCCACCACCACAATCAAATCGGGATTTTCATTTTCTAAAATTTCTTTAAAATTTTCTTCTTTTAAATTCAAGGGCTGATACACAGAAATATTATGCGCTAAAGCAACTTCCTTTACAGGTGAAAATTTAATTTTCTGGCCACGGTCTTTTTTGGCATCTGCACGGGTTACCACCGAACAAACGTCAGCTCCACTTTCGATTATTTTTTCTAAACTGTACGCCGCAAAATCAGGCGTACCCATAAACATTATACGCATATGATCACTTCTCATTCTGATAAAATGTCAAAGAATATCGGAATTTATTCTTCGTCTTCGTGGAAGACTTCGTATTCGCAGGTGTCACGAATGGTTTTGCCGTCCAAATGGTCATTTTCGTGACAGCAGCAGCGTGCCATCAGTTCTTCCCCTTCGAAAATGAACTCTTCACCATAACGGTTTAACGCTTTCACTTTCACATACATGGGACGAATCAGATGTCCCTCAAAGCCGGGAATACTTAAGCATCCTTCACTGCCTTCCTGAGTTCCGGAAGTTTCAATAATTTCAGGATTGATAAATTCAATAAATTCCTGGGGGTCTTCCATAGTGTCAATCACGAAAATTCGCTTCAACACACCCACCTGAGGTGCTGCAAGACCTACCCCTTCTGCTTTACTTAACGTATCAATCATATCATCCAACAAGGTGATAATTTTATCATCAATTTTTTCCACCGGACGGCACTTTTTGTGCATTACCTCATCGGTATCCGGCACGATATTTCTGATTGCCATAATGTTGCTCCTTTCTATGTAAGGGATTCTACTTTATCATAAGAAGTTAACGGGATTTACATCCACCTGCACATTCACATCATTTTTCTTATTTGCTAAAATTAAAGCTTTTACAGATTCGGAAAAAGACGTTTCAATGGCAGATGCGCCTGTACATTTAATTAAAATATGGTAACGGTACTGATTGCGGATTTTGGAAATTCCGCAAGGAGTGGGCCCGTACATTGCTATATAGTGTTTTCGTTCTTCGTAAAAATCCACCTTTTCGGTCATAATCTGCTTGATACCGTCTGCCATTTCAAAGATTTTCTTTTCGTCGTCTCCTGTGAAAATCACATTGACGATTTCAGAATAAGGGGGATATTTCACGTTTTTACGAAAGATAATTTCATTTTTATAAAAACCGTCATAGTCCTGAGATTTTGCCGCCAAGATGGCATAATGCTCGGGATGATAGGTCTGCACCACCGCATAACCGGGAATCTCTCCACGCCCTGCTCTGCCGCAAACCTGAGTAATTAGGGAAAATGTTTTTTCGGCACCGTTATAGCCACCCACAAACAAAGAACTATCTGCGGCGATTACCCCTACCAAAGATACCTCTTTGAAATCCAGCCCTTTTGCAATCATCTGAGTGCCAAGCAAAATGGAACAACCGGGCTTCGCAAACTGACGCAGCAGTCTTTCGTGGGACATTTTGGTGGTGGTGGTATCATTGTCCATACGGATGACCTGGGTATCGGAAAACATGGAATAAATTTCTTCTTCCAGTTTTTGGGTACCGCTACCAAAATATCGCACCGAAGTGCTGTGACATTCGGGACAAACAGTTTCGGCATCCGCGGTGTAACCACAGTAGTGACACTTTAGTTTTCCTTCAATACTGTGATAGGTGAGTGCCACATCACATTTTTTACATTTCACCACATATCCGCAATCCCGACAGCTGACAAAGGTGGAATAGCCACGTCGATTTAATAAGATGATGGCTTTTTCTCCTTTTTCTTTCACTTCTAACAGCCTCTTTTTGAGACTTTCGGATAACACTGAGTAGTTACCATTTTTCAGCTCCTCTCTCATATCCACAATTTCCACCTGTGGTAAAGAGCGTTGCTGATACCGTTTTGTTAAGGTCAAAAGCGTAGCTTTGCCCTGCTGGGTGCGGTAGTAATCTTCCACGGCAGGTGTTGCAGATGCTAGCAGTAAGGTGCCGCCGCGTTGATTCATTAAAAACCGAGCCACATCCTTCGCCTGATAACGTGGGGAATGTTCAGATTTGTAGGTAGTTTCGTGTTCTTCATCCAAAATAATCAAATCCAATTGGGGAAAGGGTGCAAACACGGCACTTCTTGCCCCAACCGCCACCGAAACACGACCGCTTTTGATTTTGTTCCACTGGTCTTTTCTCTCCGAAATGGAAAGGGCGGAATGAAGCACGGCCACCCGATCCCCGAATCGACGGAAAAACCGACTGCGAATCTGAGGCGTTAGCGCAATTTCAGGCACTAAGATAATCGCCTGTTTGCCCTCACTCATCACCTGTTCCACCAAAGCAAGATAAACCTCGGTTTTACCGGAACCTGTGACCCCTTTTAAGAGAAATTCGTGGTACCCTTCTTTCTTTCTTTCCGAAAGAACGGTATTTACCACGTGGGTTTGTTCATCGTTTAGCTGTGCCTTTTCGGCAACAATCTGCTTTTCTTGGGCAAAGGGGTCCTGCTCCACAATTTCCTCGGTAATTTCAATGACACCCTTTTTCTCCAAAGCAGTAATGGAAGTGCGGCTTGCTCCCGAAAATGCCACCAAATCCACCACGGGCATTCTGCCGTTGTCCAATAACATTTCCAGCACTCTTCTTTGAGCTGCCGCTTTTTTGAGATAAATCTCCATATAGTCATACAACTCGTGCTCCCCTAAGAGCAAGGTTGCAATTTGAATACTTTTTTGTTGATGAGCCTGTTTGGATTCCTCGTAAAGCTCCACTTTACCCAATTTGGCTAAAGCGGTAACCACTTTTTTGATGCCACGGTTGGAAAATGCGTTTTCCAGCTCTTCCAATGCCACAGGAACCCGTTTGGATACTAAATAGTCAATTAGTTTGCCCCGAAGACCATTATCGTCCTCTACATCTTCCATGGAATCGTCCAACAAACGGACATATTCCGAAAATTTTAAGTTGGAACCCGGAGGCAACAACAGACTGACAGAATCATACAACGTGGCATAGTAGCGCTTAGCGATATAGCGGGCTAATTCCATCCCTTTTTCGTCAATAACGGGCTCATAATCAATGACTTCCATAACAGACTTTAAAGGTATCGCACCCTCATCGTAAAACAGTTGGGTAACGATACCTTCACGTTTCTTATTGGCTCTGCCGAACGGAACCACCACACGAACTCCTTCTGCCACCAAATGAGAAAGGGGTGCGGGAATCAGATAGGAAAATTCCTTATCCACAGAGAAATTCAAATTGGAAACCGCTATTTTAGCGCACAAAATTTGATTCATTTCTTTTGGTGTTTTGTTATTCTTCTCTTAGTTGTTAATCACTTCGATATCGCCGTCTGCAATTTCTTTCACTGCCATAGAAACAGGTTTTGCAGAGGAAGTACGAATTTCTTCCTGTTCACTTAAATCTCTTGCTCTTTTTGCCACAGCGATAACCAATGCATATCTGCTGCCTGCTTTTTCCATTAAGTTTCCGATTGCGGGTTGTAACATAATAATCTCTCCTTTTTTATTCTAACACAAACTGTATGTAATAATTACTCATTCTTAAAATAGGAATTTTTAGTTAATTTATCGGCACGAAGCACAGTTAAAATATCACGGCTTGCCTGCTCGATTTCATCATTGACGATGATATAATCATAATCACCCATTAAAGCAAGTTCGCCCTTTGCCGTTTCTAAACGGGATAAAATCTGTTCTTCTGTTTCGGTACCGCGACCTCTTAAACGATTTTCTAATTCCTCGTAGCTTGGAGGTGCAATAAAGGTGAGCACCGCATCAGGAAAATTCTTTTTGATCTGCATTGCTCCCTGCACTTCGATTTCTAAAATCACATCCAACCCACGGGATAAGGCATCTTCCACAGGTTTTCTGGGAGTACCGTAATAATTGCCAACATATTCTGCCCATTCTAAGACCTGATTGTTTGCAATCATTTCCCGGAATTCTTCTTTGGTTTTAAAATAATAGGTGACGCCCTCACAATCAATGGGACGAGGTGCTCTTGTGGTTGCGGAGATAGACAGGTGAATCTTCCCCTCCGCCAGTTCACAAGCACGTTTTACCACAGTGCCCTTTCCAACCCCTGCCGGACCGGAAACCACCATCAATGTGCCTCTTTTTGCCATATTCATATTGTTATCCTCATTTATGCTTCTGCTCTGCCGGTGATGGTGTCGGTCTGTAAACCTGAAAGAATAATATGACCGCTGTCGGTCACCACCACGGTTCTGGTTTTTCTGCCATAGGTAGCATCAATTAAAATTCCGCGTTCTTTAGCATCGGAAATCATACGCTTTACCGGTGCCGAATCGGGACTGATAATCGCGATGATGCGATCCATACTGACAGCATTGCCGAAGCCGATGTTTAACAGTTTCATACGAAAACCTCTTTTTTCGCTTTTTATACTTATTCTACGTTCTGTACCTGTTCACGAATTGCTTCAATTTCTGTTTTGGCATCAATACCAATTTTAGAAATTTCAATGGAGTTACATTTGGAACAGGTGGTGTTGATTTCTCGGTTCATTTCCTGAATAATAAAATCCAGTTTTTTGCCCACAGGCTTATCCTGATACACAAGACCCATAAATTCTTCAAAATGGCTCTGTAATCTTGTGGTTTCTTCAAAGGTGGCAACCTTATCGGAGAAGATGGCAACCTCGGTCATCAATCTTGTTTCATCATAGGTGGCACCATTTAGGTATTCTTCCATTTTATCCCGCAGCTTCTTTTCATATTCTGCCACAGACTGGGGAAGCAATTCTTCAATTCTTGCCACCATACCTCGTAATTTTTCAATACGGCTTACCATATCGTCCGCCAAGCGTTTGCCCTCAGTTCTTCTCATGGTAAGAAAATCATTTACCGCTTTTTCCATAACAGGTTCTAACACGGAGAAAATTTCTTCTGCTTCGTGTTCTTTGAATTCCACCTCGAAAATATCGGGGAATCTGGACATTTTAGTCGCTGTCACATCAAAGGGCATATCGTATTCGTCGGCAAGTTGCTTTAACACGTTTAAGTAGTTTTCGGCAACGTTTTTGTTTAAGGTGACAACCTTGTCACCTTCTTCCACATTGTTCATGTGGATATACACGTCAATCTTGCCTCGGTTGATTCGTTCCGCTAAATATTTGCGAACCGGCTCCTCTAAGAAATTAAAACCTCTGGGAACACGGATATTGGCATCAAAATAACGATGATTTACCGATTTTAATTCCACGGTAATATCGTAACCTTTATAAATTTCTTTCTGACGGCCGTAGCCTGTCATACTCATAGACATACTTATTCACCTTACCTTTTCATATTAGTATAACATATATATAATAAAATGTCAAAACTTTTTTTCATTTTTTAGGATTTTTCATTGATTTTTAAAGTTTTTCGCTTGTTTTTATGAAAAATAATAAAAACAGCCGATATCAAGGATCGGCTGTTTATGATTGTATGATACTCTACTCATCTTATTTTCAAAACTGAATTCGGTAAATCAATGTGCTGTTGTATTCTTTTTTTGCCTGTTCACTGAGAGAAACGCTGGCTTTCCCAACTGCTCCATCAATAGCAGCAGCAGTTTTTTGAGACATTGAAGCTGTCGATGACCCCGATATTTTCAGTGTTTCAGATAACACAGCGTTGGAATCAGTCATCCGCATTTCAATTAACCGTTTAATAGTGTCCTCGTTTGCAAACCACTTCAGAGTGGGAGTTTTGCAATTGGAATTTCCTGCAAATTCAATCTCCACAGTTCCACTTCTTGCATCTCTTTGACTACCTAAAAAGCTGCTTTCCGTATTTTCTGCAATTGAACTACCTTGATATTCTCCCTTAAATTCTGCACGTCGACTTTGCTCCTTTGAAGCACTTGTAGACTCGCTGATTTCAATGGAACATTTCTTTGCCCCCAAACAATGTGCAATATGTTTTAGCTCAGCAAGTTTTTCTTCGTGCGCTTTATTGAAGAAACAATCGCTTCGAATAAATCTATTTCTATCATAAGGATCTACACAATAAGTTGCATCACAAACAGCATTCGGAACAAATTGAATCTTACTGAAGGCAACAGCTTCATCGTACAAACAGAAAATTTCCACATTCGAATTATTTTCCAGATATCCAATGGCTCCCTCGCATAATTTTTCATTTTTTCTTGTTGCGTCATCCACAATCATGATGACGTTTGGCAAGTGAAAATCCAAACTGTTATACTGTTCAGGAAAGACCGGATTCAATCTTTTCAACTTCTTCTGATGAGATTTCTCCTTTGCTCTTTCTATTGTATTTTTGAATCCCTGTTTGGTATTGATTGCAATTTTCTTTCCCGCCCCTGCTGTTTTTTGCACAATGTTAGAAACTGTCTTTACTGCAACATTTTTATTTTCTTTTTCGTTCATATAAATCATCCTCCAATATACTGCTTGTATATTTCGCGAAAAATCAACAATCCTTATTATTGATTATACCAGTTTTTTCAATATTCGTCAAGAAATATTTCTTATTATGTGCCAACCACAAGATAGCTTTTGCTATTTAAGACATAAAAAAATCAATAATTTTAAATTTTTCCTTTATTTTTTCAATAATTTTCTTGAAAAACACTTGAATTTTTTGGTAGTCTGCTATATAATAATATAGTTAAAACTGCAACAAGGTTATTAAAATTTCGTATCATAAAAATGGAGGTCATGTATTATGGCATTTATTGACAGAATCAAAGAAAGAGCAAGAGCCGACAAAAAGAAAATCGTTCTGCCCGAATCTATGGACAGAAGAACCTGGGAAGCGGCTGCGCAGGTTTTGGCGGAAGATATTGCTGATATTATCATCATCGGTACTCCCGAAGAAGTACAAGCAAACAGCAAAGGATTAGATGTTTCCAAAGCAACCATCATTAACCCCTTCACCTATGAAAAAACCGAAGAATATATCAACTTATTCGTGGAATTAAGAAAATCCAAAGGATTAACCTACGAAGAAGCAAAGAAAACCGCTTTAGGCGACTATATGTACTACGCTTGCTTAATGGTAAAAGCAGGCGATGCAGACGGTGTGGTTTCGGGTGCTTGTCACTCCACTGCAAACACCTTACGTCCCAGCTTACAGATTATTAAAACCAAACCCGGCGTGAAGCTGGTTTCTGCATTCTTCTTGATGGTAGTTCCCAACTGTGAATACGGTGCAAACGGTACCTTCATTTTTGCAGACAGCGGTCTGGAACAGAATCCCGATCCCGAAAAATTAGCAGCTATCGCAGCTTGCTCTGCAGAATCTTTTGAACTCTTATGCGAACAGGAAGCAATCGTTGCAATGCTCTCCCACTCCACCAAAGGCAGTGCAAAACATGCTGATGTGGACAAGGTGGTGGAAGCAACCAGAATCTGTAAAGAAAATAACCCCAATTTAAAAGTAGACGGCGAACTGCAGTTAGACGCTGCAATCGTTCCCTCTGTTGGTTCCTCCAAAGCTCCCGACAGTGACGTAGCCGGCAAAGCAAACGTGCTCTGCTTCCCCGACTTAGATGCAGGTAACATCGGTTACAAACTGGTTCAGAGACTGGCAAAAGCTGAAGCATACGGCCCTGTTACCCAGGGTATTGCCGCTCCCATCAACGATTTATCCCGTGGCTGCAGTGCTGAAGATATCGTTGGCGTTATTGCTATCACCAGCGTTCAGGCGCAGGCGAAATAAGAAAAACAGAAAGGATTAAAAAAATGAAAATTTTAGTTATCAATGCAGGTAGCTCCTCATTAAAATATCAGTTAATCAATATGGAAGACCAGTCCGTTATGGCAAAAGGTCTTTGCGAAAGAATCGGCATTGACGGAAGACTGACTCACTCCAAAGGCGACCAGAAATTCCAGAAGGATTTAACCTTAAAAGACCACGGCGATGCTATCCAGGCAGTGCTTGATTCCTTAACCGACAAAGAAATGGGCGTTATCGCATCTATGGATGAAATCAACGCTGTTGGTCACCGTGTGGTACACGGCGGCGAAGCCTTCTCCGGTTCCGCTGTTATCACCGAAGCGGTAATGAACGCATTAAACGAATGTATCGAATTAGCTCCTCTGCACAATCCTCCCAACATCACCGGTATTGAAGCTTGTGCAAAAATTATGCCGAATGTTCCCCAGGTTGGCGTGTTTGATACCGCATTCCATCAGACCATGCCCAAAAAAGCATATCTGTATGCCCTGCCCTACAAATTCTATGAACAGTATAAAATCAGAAGATACGGTTTCCACGGTACCAGCCATAAATATGTTAGCATGAAAGCGGCTGAAATCTTAGGCAAACCCGCTGAAGAATTAAAAATCGTAACCTGTCATTTAGGTAACGGTTCTTCCATCTCTGCAGTTGACGGCGGTAAATCTGTGGACACCTCCATGGGCTTCACTCCCTTAGCAGGGATTTTAATGGGTACCCGTTCCGGTGACATTGACCCCGCAATCGTGGAATTTATTGCAAATAAAGAAAACTTAACTGCAAGCGAAGTTATCAGCATCTTAAATAAAGAATCCGGTGTAACCGGTGTGTCCGGCGTTTCTTCCGACTTCAGAGACTTGTCTGCAGCATCCGCTGAGGGTAACGAAAGAGCTACCGCAGCTTTAGATATGTTTGCATACGGTGTGCAGAAATATATCGGTACCTACGCTGCTGCTATGGGCGGTATTGACGCTGTGGTATTCACCGCAGGTATTGGTGAAAACGATGCAACCTTAAGAGAACAAATTACTGAAAACTTAGGCTTTATGGGCATCAAAATCAATAAAGACAAAAACGCTGTTCGCGGCACCGTGGATATCTCTGCTGATGATGCAACCGTGAAGACTTTAGTAATCCCCACCAACGAAGAATTGATGATTGCGTTGGAAACCGAAAAATTGGTATAATTCCCCAAATATTTTTCGATTTTTTTGAAAAAAATGCTTGACAAATTACCACAGATTATGTATTATATTATATGATTGTCTGAAAGTTATGCTTTTTTTTGGAATTTGTCAACTTTTTAGGCAGTCTTTTGGTGTCTTAAACCGTGAGAAAGAGAGGCAACAATAATGGAACAAAACGAACTGTTAATTGATTTAACCTCTATTGTGAAGTCCGAAGGAATGGAAATCAACGTAAATAAGGAATATCCCATTGAGGTGTTTTCCGAATTCAGCGATATGCCGTCCTTACAAACACCAGTTACGTTAACGGGCACAATCACAAATCACGCAGGCAACTTGTTTTTAAAAGGAGATTTGTCCTTTCGGGCAACCTTCCTTTGTGACCGTTGCTTAGAATCTTTTGAAAAAGATTTCGTCATTCCGATGGAAGATACCATAGCTCGGGAAGACTCAGGGCTGGAAGCCGATGAATTTATCCCCTATCAACATAATATGGTGCTACTGACTGAAGCAATTTACAAATGCATTTTTGCCGTAACCTTGGACCAACAGCTTTGTAGAAAAGATTGCAAAGGTCTTTGCCCCGTTTGCGGATGCAACCGCAACGAAACAACCTGTAACTGTGATGACACGGAAATTGATCCCAGATTACTGAAATTAAAGGAATTATTAAAGTAATCCGCAGTTGCAACCTTAAATTTTGTAAAAATATTCAATTATAGAGTAGAACTCTACAGGAGGTGTTAAGACATGGCTGTACCAAAGAGAAAGGTTTCTCATGCGAGAAAAAACAAAAGAAGAGCAAACTGGAAATTAAGCGCTCCGGGTCTTGTAAAATGCCCTAACTGTCAGGAACTGACACTGCCGCACAGAGTATGTAAATCTTGCGGTTTCTACAAAGGTGTAGAAGTAATCAAAATGGATTAATTATGCCTTATAAGAAGCGGGGTGCTTAATTGCTCCCCGCTTTTTTTCAAATTTTTCTTGGTTTTTGTTGTTCCAATGAGATTTTTAAAATCTTGTCGGAACGAGAAAAGTCATGCAGCAAACAGAACAGAGGAACTTGTTATGTATTACGTAGATGGCGTAAAAGAGAATAGTTTGGCTAAAAAAGCAGGCATCCTGCCCGGTGATGTGATTACCCATATCAACGGTGAAGAGGTGACCGACGGCCTCATGTACGGTTTTTTAACCTGCAACGAATGTGTCAAAATCACATTGGTGAGAAATCAGGAAATCAAAAAAATCACCATTGAAAATGATTTTGAGGATTTGGGTATCCTAAACGACAGACCATTTATTGAAAATCCTAAAAGTTGCCGGAACAAATGTATTTTCTGTTTTATTGACCAGCTTCCCAAAGGAATGAGAAAACCTCTGTATTTTAAAGATGACGATTCCCGTCTTTCCTTCTTAACAGGCAACTATGTCACCTTAACCAATATGAAAGAAGAAGAAATCGAAAATATCGTCAGAATGCGACTTTCTCCCGTGAATATTTCGGTGCATACCACCAATGATGAACTTCGCATCAAAATGCTGCACAACAAACACGCAGGCGGCATTTTAGAAAAAATACATTATCTCGTTGAAAACGGCATCACGGTCAATGCACAGATTGTGCTTTGCAAGGGTTGGAATGATGGTGAGGAATTAACCAAGTCCTTAACTGATTTATATGAAGCCGAAGTGAACAGCGTGTCTGTGGTGCCCATCGGACTCACACAGTTCCGTGATGGGTTAACACAGATTGAACCCTTTACCAAAGAAGATTGCCGTGAAGTAATCAAGCAGATTCACAAGATTTCAAGCCGTGCTTATCGGGAAATCGGTACCCGTTTTGTATATCCCGCAGACGAATTTTTTGTAAAAGGAGAAATTGCTCTTCCCCCTGCGGCATACTATGATGATTTTCCACAGATTGAAAACGGCGTTGGTTTGTTATCTTCTTTTGTGAAAGAATTTAATTTATCCTTTGCTAACCGAAAACCAAAGCCTGTCCGCAAAAAGGTAGTTGCCACTTCCGAAGCGGCATATCCCACTCTTTCTAAGTTAGTGGAACGCTTTGATAAAAAGTTTGATACCAAAACCGAAGT
Source organism: Oscillospiraceae bacterium (assembly GCA_015068645.1). NCBI lineage: Bacteria > Bacillati > Bacillota > Clostridia > Eubacteriales > Oscillospiraceae > Oscillospiraceae bacterium. The sequence goes on along the minus strand of SVKD01000011.1, from coordinate 70,263 downwards.
AGTTCCGATAAAAAATAAATTCTTTGGTAATAAAATCACAGTGGCAGGTCTAATGACCGCAACTGATATCATCGAACAGCTAAAATCAAAAAAAATGGAATTTTTGGTGCTTCCCTCTGCCATCTTAAGAGCAGAAGGAGACCTGACTTTAGACGACAAAACCATTTCCGATATTGAGAAAGCACTTTCCTGCGAAGTGATTTTAAATGAAAATGACGGCAAGTGTTTCTTAGATGCACTTTGTATGTAACCTTAGTATAAGGAGGTACGATTCATTATGTCAAAACCGATTGTAGCTATTGTGGGACGCCCCAATGTGGGAAAATCCCAGTTATTTAACCGTATCACCGGGAAAAGAATCTCCATTGTGGAAGACACTCCCGGCGTTACCCGAGACAGAATTATTTCTGAAGCAGAATGGCTTTCCAAAACCTTTCTGTTAATCGACACCGGCGGTATTGAACCCGATTCTACCGACGAAATCACCGCTATGATGAAACGTCAGGCAGAAGCGGCGATTGAAACTGCAGATGTTTTAATTTTCTTAACAGATGTTCGTGCAGGAGTCACCGCAACAGACAGAGAAGTTGCTGCTATGCTGATGCGTTCCGGCAAACCCATTGTGTTAGCTTGTAACAAATGTGACACCCCCGGGGAACCTCCCATGGAATTCTACGAATTCTATAATTTAGGATTGGGTGATCCCATTGCCATTTCTGCGATTCAGGGAATGGGAATCGGCGATCTTTTAGATCAGGTTGCAGAAGGATTTCCCCGCGAAGACGCCATCCAAGAAGAGGAGGACGTACTGAAAATTGCAGTTATCGGAAAACCCAATGCAGGAAAATCCTCCTTAATCAACCGATTGCTTGGCGAAGAACGTTTAATCGTGAGCAACGTACCCGGCACCACCCGTGATGCTATTGATACCTATGTGGAAAAAGACGGTCAGAAATACCTGTTTATTGATACTGCCGGAATCCGCAGAAAAAGCAAAGTGAATGAAGCAGTGGAAAAATATTCAGTACTTCGTTCCTATGCAGCAATTGAACGTGCAGATATCTGCCTCATTATGTTAGACGGTACCGAAGGGGTGACTGAGCAGGACACCAAAATTGCCGGTTATGCCCACAATGAAGGAAAAGCTTCCATCTTTGTGGTAAACAAATGGGATATTATTGATAAAGACGATAAAACCATGGACAGAATGAAGCTGGAACTGAAAGAAGGCTTCTCCTACATGATGTATGCCCCTGCCCTCTTTATTTCTGCAAAAACCGGACAGAGAATTGACACCATCTTCCCCATGCTAAAAACCGTGAACGAAAACAGAAACCGTCGTGTGACCACCGGTATGTTAAACGATTTGATTGCAGATGCGACTGCAAGAGTTCAACCGCCCACGGATAAGGGAAGAAGATTAAAAATCCTATATGCAGTACAGTCTGCTGCAAATCCCCCTCAGTTTGTTATTTTTGTAAACGATACACGTCTTATGCACTTTTCTTACGAACGATATTTGGAAAACCAGCTGAGAAATGCATTTGATTTTACAGGAACTCCCATCAAATTCTATATTAGAGAACGTAACGAAAAGAAGAAGCTTTAAGTCAGCGGCTATCTTGGAAGGAGGAATCCAAATGCCGGAATATGTATATTATATCATCTTTGCTGTTTTAGGTTATCTGCTGGGTAGCTTAAACTTTTCCATTATCATCGGTAAACTGTTTTACAAGATTGATGTCCGTGAGCACGGTAGCAAAAATGCAGGAACTACTAATACGTTACGTACTTTAGGTAAAGTCCCTGCCATTTTCGTATTACTGTTGGACACCTTTAAAGCAGTCATCGCATACTGGCTGGTGTTTTTCATCACCAAAAATGTCTCCTATTCATACATCGGAGCGGCAACTGCTGTGGTAGGACATAATTTCCCCGTATTCTTTGGCTTTAAAGGCGGAAAAGGGGTTGCCACTTCTCTGGGTGCCTGCTTCTGCTTAAATCCTCTTTTGGGGCTTTTTGTACTCTTAATCGGGGTTGGAACCATCGCTATCACACAATTTGTTTCAGTCGGATCTTTAGCCGGAAGCACTTCCTCCATTATTCTGTTTGCATTTTTTGACCCTGAACCGCTTAAAATTGTGTTGCTGGTCATCTTAACCGCGTCTATGTATATCCGTCATCACGAAAACTTAAAACGTCTTGCAAATCATACCGAAAACAAAATCTCCTTTAAAAAGAAAGAAGAAAAATAATGGATTTTATTACTGCAAAAGGGTTAATCGTTAAGGAAACCGACTTTAACGAAGCGGATAAAATGCTCACCATTATGACCGATTCCTACGGATTATTGCACGCAAAAGCATCGGGCATTAAAAGCCTAAAACGAAAAGAATTATCAGGTGCAAAACCGTTTTTGTATTCCGAATTCACATTTTCCCAAAAAGGAGATTCCTTAAATCTGCGGGAAGCCACCATGATTCACTCTTTTTTGGATATCAAAAACGATTTGACTCATCTTGCGTTAGGGTTTTACATACTGGATATTCTTGGTAACATTGCCATGGATAACCAACCTAATGAGCCGTTACTTCGTTTAACCTTAAACACGCTGTTTGCCTTAAATCAAGGGAAAAAAGATGCCGCTCTCATTAAAGCGGCATATGAATTAAAGATATCGGATATTGAAGGTTTTACCCCGCACACATTTGAATGTATGGAATGTGGTGACGAATTAGATGAAGCATCTTATTGCTATTTTGATATTTTAAACGGCGGCATTTTATGTAAAAACTGTTGTATGAATGCTGAACGCAACATCTTAAAAATTTCCATGGCAACATTTCGTGCCATCAATTATATTTTAGATGCGGATATCAAAAGTTTTTTGGCATTTCAATTATCGGATCAGGCACGGGAAGAATTTTCACAAGCCTGCGAAAAATATTTTTTGGCACAAAGTGATTTTCATCCCAAAACCCTTACCTATTATAAGAAGGTGATGTTGGCTGATTAAAAAAATCTGTCAACCAACTTTAAACGGTGGTATGCCACTTCAGTTTGCTGAGATAAATCCAACGATATTTTAGAAAGTCTATCTAAAATATTTTTGACAATATCATAATGCGCAAAGAGAATCTGGCCTGCAATTTTGTCGGTCAGATTTTTTTGTTGTTCTTTGGAATACGTCTGATAAACCCCTGAAAGCCCGGAAACATTTCCGCTATAATTCGGTCGAAGCAGTGGCATAATACTATCAAAAAACTCTTCCCATCTCATCGGGAGAGTTTTTTGTTTTTGGGGATCATCTTTTGTTTTGTTATATCCGATTCCTCTCGGATTTAAAAAAGTTCCACGGCGAATCCCCCGACGTTTGAATCTCATAAAAAGTCCTCCTTATTTTGATGTTCGGTTATTACCATTTTATTGTGTTTCTAGAAAAATGTGACAGGATAGCATTTATGCTTTTTTGGGAAACTATAGGTATCTTAACAAAGAACGAGGATCAAAAAAATGAAAAAAATCAATCAAAATGAATACCAGAATATGGTATCCGAACTGGGGAAAAGTCCCTGGATTAAAAATATTATCTGGGCATTTATTGTAGGTGGTGCCATCTGTATGCTGGGACAATGGATCACCGATTTTGCTCAAAATATGGGTGTCACAAAAGAAGATGCGAGTTGTGTTACCTCCATTTCACTGATATTTTTAAGCGGTCTTTTTACGGGACTTGGTTTGTTTGATAAATTGGCAAAACACGCCGGTGCAGGAACGTTGGTTCCCATTACAGGGTTTGCCAATGCCGTAATTTCCCCTGCTATGGAATTTAAAACAGAGGGCTACGTGCTGGGGCTCGGTGCAAAAATGTTTGTGATTGCAGGTCCTGTAATTGTGTACGGCATTTCTTCCTCCATCCTCTGCGGTCTGATTTATTTCTTTACAAAAGGCGGTATATAATATGACAAAACGAATGGGAAAAAACACCTTAATATTCCCCAACAAACCTGCTGTCACGGGATTTTATTCTGTGGTTGGAAAAAAGGAATGGGAAGGTCCTTTGGGCAAGTGGTTTGATTTAACGGTTGGAGAAAGTCACATCGGGGAGGAAAGTTGGGAAAAAGCGGAAAGCAAACTGATGGAATTATCTGCCAAAGGTGCTTTGGAAAAAGCAGGACTTTCAGCAAAAGATATTTCTGTTTTTTTGGGCGGAGATTTGCTGAATCAGTGCATTGCTACTAACTATACCCTACGAACTCTTGCAATCCCTTTTTTAGGGTTGTACGGTGCCTGTTCCACCATGGCAGAAAGCTTAATTGCAGGAGCAATGTGCGTAGACGGCGGATTCGCCAAAAACGTGCTTTGCGCCACTTCCAGCCACTTTTGTTCCGCAGAACGACAATTTCGCTTCCCGTTAGAATACGGCGGTCAACGTCCCCAATCCTCTCAATGGACAGTAACCGGTTCCGGTGCTACTGTGCTGTCTCATCAAGGAACTAACATTCATATTACCCGTGCCACTGTGGGAAAAGTAACTGATGCCGGTATCAAGGATTTGAACAATATGGGTGCCGCTATGGCTCCCGCCGCCTGTGATACCCTGTGCAATTTTTTTGCCGATACCAACACGAATCCGCAAAACTATGATTTAATTATCACAGGAGATTTGGGAAATATCGGAAAAGATCTGCTGCGAGAATTGTTATTCCAGAATGGTTACACTGCAAAAAACTTGGAAGATTGCGGTTCGCTGATATTTTCGGAAGAACAGGATACCCACTCAGGGGGTTCCGGATGCGGATGCAGTGCATCGGTCTTTAATTCTTATATCTTAAAACAGTTTCATCAGGGAAAATGGCAAAAAATTCTGTTTATTGCAACAGGGGCACTGATGTCCCCAACCAGTGCTCTGCAAGGAGAATCCATCCCGGGAATTGCTCACCTGGTACAGTTGGAAAAGGAGTAAGTGTATGAATTATCTTTTAGCATTTGTATTCGGGGGATTTTTATGTGTGATTGCTCAACTCCTTATTGATTTTACCAAGCTTACTCCTGCAAGAATTTTGGTGAGCTATGTGGTGGCAGGAGTAATCCTCACCTTTTTGGAACTCTATCAACCACTGGTAGATTTATTTGGCGCCGGGGCTACCGTACCGCTTACAGGATTTGGAAACGCCCTTGCCAAAGGTGTGATGAAAGGAATTTCGGAAAAAGGCTTTTTAGGGGTAATTTCAGGCGGTATGACTGCCTGTGCTGCAGGAATTTCCGCCGCTATTTTCTTCGGACTTATTTTCTCACTCATTTTCTCTCCCAAAGAAAAGTAACAAAAAAAGGATACTCAGATTGAGTATCCTTTTTTCATACAATTGATTTTATAATCCTAATAAATCTACCAGTTCTTCTTTGGAGTGATAACCGATTACAGTTTCTTTTGCTTCTCCGTTTTCAAAAATCATCATCGTAGGAACGGTTGCCACGCGAAACTGACGGGCAAGCTCAATATGTTTATCAATATCAATTTTTACAATTTTGATTCTGCCGCCATATTCGTCATTTAATTCTTCCAGCACCGGTGCCAACATTTTGCAAGGTCCGCACCAGGTTGCAAAAAAGTCCACCAATACGGGGATTTCCTGATTTAACACATCTTCCTGAAAGTTTTTTAATTCCATACCAAAAAGTCTCCTTTCCAAACATTATAAATCGTTTTTAATTAAGTCTTCATAAGTTTCCCGTTTTACAACGAGTTTATCCTGACCGCCGGATACCATCACCACAGCAGGCTTTGGAATCCGATTATAGTTGGAAGCCATAGAATAATTGTATGCTCCTGTGGCAAGTACGCAGAGAGTGTCACCCACTTCCACCTTGGGAAGTTTTGCTTTTTCAATTAAAATATCCCCTGATTCGCAACATTTCCCTGCAACGGTGTAGGTGCAATCAGCCTCTTTATCTGCCTTGTTTGCCAAAACGGCAGAATATTCTGCGCCATACATAATATAACGGGGATTGTCTGCCATACCGCCATCTACTGACACATAGGTGCGGATATTCGGGATTTCTTTCACACAACCCACTTCATACACAGTGATACCTGCAGGTGCCACAATGGAACGACCGGGTTCCATTAAAATTTTGGGAACGGAAATCCCAAAAGATTCTGCACAAGTCTTCACTTCCTCAGAAACTGCTTTGATATATAAATCGTAGGCAATGGGGTCATCCGATTCCACATAACGGATTCCGAATCCGCCGCCTAAATCCAGTTCTTCGGTATCTAACCCCAGTTTATCTTTAATTTCTTTGATAAACGCCATCATCACTTTAGCAGCTTCACGGAACGGTTTCACATCAAAAATCTGAGAACCAATATGGCAATGAATGCCCTTGTAACAGATATTCTTTTTGTCCTTCACCGCTTCCACTGCAGACAATGCTTCACCGGTTTCCAATGCAAAGCCGAATTTGGAATCAATCTGACCTGTCATAATAAAATCGTGAGTGTGGGCATCAATGCCGGGTTTGATTCTGAAAATCACATTCTGCACTTTGCCCAATTCTCCTGCGATTTTATCAATCTGCTCCAATTCATAGATGTTATCCACCACAATGGTGCCAACATCATGACCGATAGCAAAGGTAAGCTCGTCCTTGGTTTTATTATTGCCGTGGAAACAGATTTTATCCGCAGGAAAGTTGGCAGATAATGCAGTATAAAGCTCACCGCCTGATACCACATCCAACCCCAATCCCTCTTCCGCCACAATTTTGCACATATACTTGGTGCAAAAGGCTTTGGAAGCAAACTGAGCCAGTCCGTTTCCGTTGTAATAGGTATCTAAGGCATCCTGATAGGTGCGAAGATGAGTGCGAATCATATCTTCGTCCATCACATAGAGCGGAGTACCATATTTTTCTTTGAGTATCATCACGTCCACCCCACCAATAGTGAGATGTCCCTGCTCATTCACTGCTAAATTTTCTGAAACAAAGTTCATAGAATTTCCTCGCTTGTTACAAATTCAGCGGAAGGATATTCCCTCCGCTGAATGAATTATTTCTAAAAATGAAAAGAATTATAAGTTTGCGCCTGCTTCGATAGCTTTTTTATTTAAGTCGTAAAGTTCGGGTTTCTTTGCAGGAACCAGACCTTTTAACGCTTCAAAAACCACATCCAATTCAAACACTTTGGATTCTTTTAACACTTTTCCTACTAAGAACATATTTGCTAATTTTCCCATGCCCATTTCGGTTGCCAGTTTGGTTGCTTCCACGCCCACATAGTTGATGTCATCACGGGTGGGAGTGGGCTGAACCAAAGAGCTATCATAGTATAAGGTGCCGCCTTTTGCTACGCTCTTTTCAAACTTCACAAAAGAGGGGCCGTTCATTGCGATCACTTCAGTTGCTTCGGTTACCAAGGGAGAACCAATGGCATCATCAGAAATGATAACGTTACAGCTTGCAGTACCGCCACGCATTTCGGGACCGTAGGACGGGAGCCAGGATACCTGGTAATTATTTTTCATACCGGTGTATGCAAGGAGTTTTCCGATAAACAGAATGCCCTGTCCGCCAAAACCGGAAATAATAAATTCTTTCTGCATATTATTCGTCTCCTTTCGCACCTTTATCTTTATAAACGCCTAAGGGATACTGAGGCATCATATTTTCTTCCATCCATTTTAAGGATTCAGAGGGAGATAAGCCCCAGTTGGTGGGACAAGTGGATAACACTTCCACAAAAGTGAAGCCTTTTTTCTCAGTCTGATAGGTGAATGCTTTTTTGATTGCCGCTTTTGCTTCACGGATGTTTTTAACATTGTTCACCGCTACTCTTTGCGCTAACGCAGTGCCTTCCAGCTGAGAAACCAGTTCACAACCGTTGATGGGCCAACCCTGAGTTTCGGTTTTTCTGCCGTAGGGAGTGGTCTGGGTAACCTGACCAACCAAAGAGGTGGGAGCCATCTGACCGCCGGTCATACCGTAGATACAGTTGTTGATAAATACCACGGTGATGTTTTCGCCACGGGTTGCAGCGTGAATGGTTTCTGCAGTACCGATTGCCAATAAGTCACCGTCGCCCTGGTAAGTGAATACCACTTTGTCAGGATGTGCTCTTTTTACACCGGTTGCAACGGCAGGTGCTCTACCGTGTGCTGCCTGCACCATATCACATTCAAAATAGTTATAGGAGAATACGGAGCAACCTACGGATGCAATCCCTACTGCTTCTCCTTCTAATTTTAATTCATCCAGCACTTCTGCCACCAGACGGTGCACAATACCGTGAGTACAGCCGGGGCAATAATGGAAGCCCACATCAGAGAGTGCATGGGGTTTTTCAAATACAATACTCATCTTAATCTTCCTCCCTCTTACAGTTTTTTGGACATTTCCACAATTTTGTCCAGAATTTCCTGAGGCACGGGTACCACGCCACCGGTTCTGCCGTAAAATTCAACGGGGCATTTGCCGTTTACTGCCAATTTTACGTCATAAACCATCTGACCGGTGCTCATTTCCACGCTTAAGAAACTTTTTGCGGTTTTTGCCACTTCAGCAATTTCTTTTTCGGGGAAAGGCCATAAGGTGATGGGTCGGATTAAACCTGCTTTGATACCCATCTCTCTTGCTTTTTTCACCGCATTCATTGCCACTCTGGCGATGGTGCCATATGCCACTAAAACGATGTCTGCATCCTCACAGAAGAAGGATTCTGCACGAGTTTCGTTTTCGGTGATGAGCTGATAACGTTTTTCACGTTCCCACACCAAAGTTTCCAATTCATCGGGATTGATGTATAAGGAGTTTACGATATTTTTCTTACGCTTCATACCGGTGGTATCACAAGCCCAGGATTTATCAAAGGTAACGGAATCGTCATGTTCGGGGAAAGTAACAGGTTCCATCATCTGACCTAACATACCGTCTCCCATAATCATAACGGGCACACGATAGTTATCTGCAATATCAAATGCTTTGTAAGTTAAGTCCACACATTCCTGAATGGTGGAAGGAGCCAATACGACCAGATGATAGTCCCCATGACCGCCGCCTTTGGTTGCCTGGAAATAGTCAGACTGAGCAGGCTGAATACCGCCTAAACCGGGGCCGCCACGAACAATATTGATAACAACACAGGGAAGATCCGCACCTGCAATATAGGAAAGACCTTCCTGTTTTAAGCTGATTCCGGGGCTGGAAGAAGAGGTCATAACTCTTGCGCCTGCCGCTGCAGCACCATATACCATATTGATTGCAGCAACTTCACTTTCAGCCTGTAAGTACAACCCGTCCACCTGAGGCATTCTTTTGGACATATAGGCAGAAACCTCGGTCTGGGGAGTGATGGGATAACCGAAGAACAGTTTACATCCGCTACGGATTGCAGCTTCAGCGATTGCTTCGTTCCCTTTCATTAAAACTTTTTCACTCATTGTATTTCAATCCTTTCCTACTTATTTCTCAACGGTAATAACCACGTCGGGACACATGGTTGCACAAAATGCACATCCGATGCACTGGTCCATATCCAGCACTTCAACGGGGTTAAAGCCCTTCACGTTCAAACGGTCAGTAGCTTTTTTGATAATCTTTTTGGGACAAACGTCCATGCAAAGATAACAGCCTTTACAAGCGTTTTCATTAAATGTTACTTTTGCCATAATTGCTCTTTCCTTTCTTTCTCACATCCGTGAGGTTTTCAAAATATATTGAAATTTTATAAACAAATGAATTTACAATTCCCAGGGCTTTTTGTGAAATAATTGCACTCCGATTGCCTTTTGCTTTAAATCATCGGGCAATGAATCAAGCAGTTCGTCCCACACAAAGGTGTATCGGTTGGGAATTCCGCTTTCTTTGGAAACTTCTTCAGTAATTTTTTCCCCTTCTAAAATATCAGAAAGAGTGGTTTCGTAAGAAATATTGGTGGCATTTACCAAAGCGGTAAATTTTAACCTGGAGGCACATTCAATGTCCTCCTTATACATTATAATACTTTCTTTGTCTCTCGTCAATGGTCTTTTTGAATTAATCACCAAAAAGAAATCATATTCCTCTTGTGAAAACTCCATAAAATAACGGCTTAAAACCACAGCGCCGTCATCGTCTCCTGCCGCATCAAACACCACATAGTTATCCTTCTGGCTGAATGCCGCCATCACGCCTGCAGGAATGGATGGCGTTTCAATATTGGTGTTGGCATAGGTGGGAGTAACCACCCGGATTCCCAAAGCGTCCAGTTCTTCCTGGGCGTCTTTGGTGCGATAATAGGGATTGATTAAATCAATATCCACAATCATCACTTTTTCGTGCTGTTCTCTTAATTTTTTCGCATAGGCAACTGCGGCGGTGGTTTTTCCGCTTCCGTAATGCCCTGCAAATATGGTAATACGCTTCATATTATTCCTCTTTCTTAGTCGCTTTGGGCTTTTTTAATCTTCGAAACAGTAACGTAATTGCTACAAAAACCAAAACACCTGCCGAAACTGAAATCAAAGCAGAAAGTGCTTCGGATAAAGATTTTTCGCAAAGCCAGAATGCCAATATGATAACAAATAGCGGTATGAAAAACACCGCAAAGGAAATGGAAAAATACTTGCTGTTGGGAATACTCACCAACACTTCGTCCCCCTCGCGCACAAAATCGGTACATTCGGCAATAATATCGGCTTCTCCGCCGTGACACATGCCACAAGTATGGCAATCGCCACCGCAAGCGGAAGAACGAATTACTTTAACAAGGATATTCTTCTCATTTAACCGTCGGGTAACGGTTCCTGTGACTTTCATATTAACACTCCAATTTGAACTGTTTTGCAAGTTTCAGCATTTCTTCGGCGCTTTGTCTGGTAATCTCAGTCACCGCAACGCCGCCAATCATACGAGAGATTTCGGTTACCCGTTCCTCACCCGTTATTTCACAAACGCTGGTAAGAGTTTCTTTTAAAACTTCCTCCTTGTTTACCAAAAAATGCTGGTCTGCCATAGCGGCAATTTGGGGAAGATGAGTCACGCAAAGCACCTGGGATTCTTTGGCGATGGCACACATTTTTTCTCCTGTTTTCTGAGCGGCACGGCCACTGATTCCTGTGTCGATTTCATCAAACACAAAGGCACACGCAGGGTCGATTCCCCGAAGCACGGATTTTAATGCCAGATTCACACGGGAAATTTCACCGCCCGATGCAATCTTTGCAAGCGGTGCGGGAGGCAAACCAAGGTTTGCGGAGAATAAAAATTCCACCTTTTCGGCTCCGTGAGCAGTAAAATCGTTTTCTTCCTTTAACGCCACCGAAAATACGGCATTGGGCATCATTAAATCATGCAGCTCCGATTCCAGTTTTTCGGATAACTGTTTCGCATATTGACTGCGGATTTTAGTAAGCTTCTGCGATTTTTTTCTAAGTTCCGAAAGGCACTCTTCTTTTTGTTTGGTTAGTTCTTCTAAATGATGTTCCCGATGCTCAATTTCATAAAGCTCACGGGAGGTTTTTTCATAGGTATCAAAAATAGATTGGAAGGTACCGCCATATTTCATTTTCAGCTGATAAATTAACCCTAAGCGGTCTTCTAAATCGTCTATATTGGTATATTCCAGCTCTGCCATAACATCCGAGGTGCGGATTTTTTCAGACAGTTCTGCAATTTCATATCGAAGCTCATCCAATCGCTCTGCAATTTCGGTAAAACCATCTGTATTCTTTAATGCTTTTGCCGCCACAGAAACGAAATGATAAGCACTTTCTTCTTGTTCATATAAGGCATAAGTTGCCGTTTTGATATTTTCTTTGTTCTTCTCTTGATTCTTTAAGAGGAGTTTCGTTTCTTTTAAACGGTCTTCTTCCTCAGCTTGCAGATTGGCATTCTCAATTTCACGGATGACAAATTTTAAATAATCAATTCGACTGTTGTCCTGCGCTTGTTTGCCGTCAACCTTTAAAATTTCTTCACAAACTTCACGGTAACGGTGATAACAGGATTCATATTCTAAAAACAACTCACTTGCTCCCGCAAAATGGTCTAAAAATCGAAAATGCTCTTCCGAACGAAACAAAATCTGATTGTCATTCTGAGAATGAATACTGATCAAATAGGGTGCAATTCCCCGAAGCTCCGCCGTGTTGGATAACGAACCGTTTATCTTTACAATATTTCTGCCGTCACGAAAAATTTCACGGGACAGCACAATCATATCATCCAAAAGATAAGGTTTTAATGCTTCGGGCGCAGTTTCTTCCGAAAAGAAAAAACTAACTTCCACCAAAGCAGATTTTTCATCGGCACGGATTAAATCTTTCGATACACGGGCACCCAAAATAGCCTGCAAGGCGTCCATCAGGATAGACTTCCCTGCACCTGTTTCCCCTGTCAGCACCGTAAGACCACGATCAAACTGCAATGTAATCTCACGGATAACCGCTAAGTTTTTGATGCGCATAGTTGAAAGCATAATCCGTTGTTCCTCTCTTAGAGATGGGTTTTTAAGTAAGCAGCCACTGCTCCTGTTTCTTCAGGTGTGCGGCAAACTACCATAATGGTGTCATCCCCTGCAATGGTGCCTAAAATATCAGCTCTACCCATACGATCGATGGTGGCAGCAATGCCCTGCGCCATCCCTGCAGCAGTATGAATTACAATGATATTCACACTGTAAGACACAGAATGAATCAGATTCTTAAAGAATCCCAACCCTGTTCCCGATGCGTGATGCAAAGCATCTTTAGAGGGAGCCAAATAGCAGATTTCGCCGTTTTCATCGGTAGTCTTAATAATTTTTAATTCTTTGATATCGCGGGAAACAGTTGCCTGAGTCACCCGATATCCCATTTTGGACAAGCGTTCCGTCAGTTCTTCTTGCGTTCTGATTTTTTCCTGACGGATTAAATGCAGCAAATCGTCTTGTCTTCTTTTCTTCATCATTTTCTCTTCTTTCTTAGAGTTTATCTTTTAAAACAGAATAGAAATTTCTGTTTACAATCCGAATCAACTTGGTAGTATGTCCGGATAATTCCACACTGATTTCCATGTTAGGATTGATGGTTACCGCTTCATTCCCGTCATAAGACAAAAACGAAACATTTTCTGTCCCCTCTTTTTGTTTGATGGTAATCGTTCTGTTTTTACACAGAATCATCGGACGAATCGTTAGTGTGTGAGGACAAATGGGTGTCACGGCAAAAGCTTCTGCCAAGGGGTCAATCACCGCACCGCCTGCAGACAATGAATATGCCGTGGAGCCGGTAGGAGTAGATACAATCAAACCATCTGCCCGAATGGGGGTACAAATTGCACCATCAATATATAAGTCCATTTCCAGCATTTTTGCAAAATTCCCACGGGATAATGCAATTTCATTTAGTGCGTTGAACCGATATTTCTCTTCACCTTTCTCGGTCACGGTGGCGGTTAACATCATCCGCTCATCAATGGTATAATCCCCTGTGAAAATACGGCTGACTAACTCCATTTCGTCCTGTTCTAAATCGGCAAGCAAGCCAACTCTTCCAAAATTGATTCCCAAAATAGGAATTTGGTGTTGAGAAGCTGATTGCGCCACACGAAGCAGGGTTCCGTCACCACCTAATACAATCACAATTTCCACTGTCTGATAAAATTCGTCTGCAGTAAGGCAGGTTCCAACCGCCCCCATTCCGCTATCACAAGGGAAATAAACACGGGCATCTTGTCCCTTTAATAAGGAAACAAGCCGTGAAATCACAGAAATATCAATATTCGTTTTTCCGATGATAATTCCAATGTTCATAGTATCCCTCTGTTAATCCAATGTGGTGTGAGACGCTTCTGAAATTTCTTTTGCTTTGGCAAGATAATCCATAGAAGTTTCCTGCCGTTTGGTCATGTATAGTAAGTATTCAATATTGCCTTCGGGCCCTTTGATGGGAGAAAAATCCAAATCCAGCAAGGTTAATCCTTTGGCTATCATCTGTTCACAAACTTTTACGATAACATCGTGATGAACCTTTTTATCTTTCACCACGCCTTTTTTTCCTACAAATTCTCTACCTGCTTCAAACTGAGGTTTGATTAACACCATCAGTTCTGCGGTATCACTTAATAAATCCACCGCTGTGGACAATGCGGTGTTTAAGGAAATGAAAGCCACATCGGCTGATAAAAAATCAGGTCGTTCGGGGATTTCCCTGTCAGTTAGATACCGAGCATTGGTGCGTTCTAACACCACCACACGCTCATCGCTTCTTAACTTCCAGTCCAACTGACCGTATCCCACGTCTACTGCATACACACGTTTGGCACCATTTTGGAGCATACAGTCGGTAAAACCGCCTGTAGAGGCGCCAATATCCACGCAGATTTTATCTTTTAAGTCAATGCCGAAGACTTTGATACCTTTGTCCAACTTGTATCCACCACGGGACACAAAGGGAAGCTCTTCCTTCACGGTAAGCTTTTGGGTATCTTCAATCATTTCGCCTGCTTTATATGCTTTTTGCCCGTCCACATATACCTGCCCTGCCATAATCAGCGCTTTCGCTTTCTCACGGGAAGGAGCGAGTCCCTGTTCGGTTAAGGCAACATCCAGTCTGATTTTCAACGGAAAAATTCCTCCATAATTCGTTTTGCGACGCTTTCGCCATCCATCTGAAACATTTTAAATAACTCTTCCACTTTTCCGTGGGGAACATAGCAATCGGGAATCGAAACCGACAGAAGCGGTACCGTAGTGGCGCCTGTCAGCATCGAATAAATACCGCCGTTCTGACAAGCATTTTCCATCACAACACCCCGTTTGGTTTTTTTCAAAGAATTGCTGATGGTTTCCCAATCCAGCGGTTTTATGTAACGCAGATTGATAAGCTCTGCCGAAACGCCTTGTTCCGCTAACAGTTTCGTTGCTTTTAAACCTTCTTCCGCCATAGAACCATCACACAGAATGGAAACATGCTTTCCTTCTACCAACACCTGCGCTTTTCCTCTTTCATAAGGTTGTTCCAACTCACAAACTTCTTTGGACTCACCGCCCTTATGATAACGAATGGCACAAGGAGAATCATACTCTTCAATTGCTTCTTGTAACATAAACCGCAAATCAGCAAAGGTTGCGGGAGAGAAGACTGTCATGTTAGGCATTGCAGTCAGATAAGAAATATCAAAAACACCCTGATGGGTTTCTCCGTCTTCCCCAACAATTCCCGAACGGTCCACCGCAAACACACAATGCAGATTCATACCGCAAACATCGGTAATCAGTTGGTCATAAGCACGTTGCAGAAACGAAGAATACACCGCAAACACGGGCACCATACCGGAAATGGCAAGTCCTGCCGACAATCCTGCTCCGTGAGCTTCTGCAATGGCAACATCATAATAACGATCGGGGAATTTTTGCCAGAAAGGAGTCAGTCCTGTTCCGTCCGGCATTGCAGCAGTTAATGCCACAATTTTTTTGTTGGTTTCCCCAAGTTCCACCAAAGCTTCACCGAAGGCAGTGGAAAAGTTCTTAGCCGACGGAGTGGGAATCCCGGTTTTCACATCAAAACCTTTCACACCATGGAACAAATCGGGCCGTTCTTCTGCAGGAAGGTATCCCTTCCCTTTTTTGGTCATCACATGAATCACCATAGGTTTATCAATATCTTTTAAGCGTTCAAACACTTTGCAAAGGCCTTTTAAATTGTGTCCGTCAAAAGGACCCGCATAATAAAAGCCTAGTTCTTCAAAAATATTGTCTCCGATAATCATATTGCGGAACGCCGCTTTGAAAGTGGAGATAAATTTGTAAAGGCCCTTCCCAATCCATGGGATTTTGGAAAAGAATGAGGAAACGCCTCCTTTGGTTCGAAGATAAATGGGGCTTGTCCTCATTTTGGCAAGATGCTTTGCAATCCCGCCCACATTTTCGGAAATACTCATTTCATTATCGTTTAATATCACAATAATGTTATTTTTTTCTCTGCCGGCGTCATTCATCGCTTCGATTGCCATACCGCCGGTTAGGGCACCGTCTCCAATCATGGCAATTACGTGAGAATCATCCCCCTGCTGTTCCAAACCTCGTTTTAAACCAAGTGCCACCGAAATGGAGTTGGAGCTGTGACCGGAATGGAAGGTATCAAATTCACTTTCCGAAACTTTCGGGAAGCCGGAAATACCACCCAGCTTTCGTAGGCGAATGAATTTTTTTGCACGTCCTGTTAAAATTTTGTGTACGTATCCTTGATGTCCCACATCAAAAATCAGTTTATCTTTAGGAAACGAAAATGTGCGATGCAATGCCACCGTCAGCTCCACGGCACCTAAATTGGATGCTAAATGTCCGCCGGTTTCAGACACTGAATCAATCAAAAAACTGCGAATTTCGCCACAAAGAGTTTCCAGCTCGGCAATCGACATTTTTTTGATATACTCATATTCATTCAGTTTGTCAAATAAGGCTTGGTGTTTCACGTTGGTTTCCTCGTTTTTTCTGTTTCAAAATAGTTTAACGTTCCTTTCGGAACCAGGTTCTTACATTGGTAATCCGTTTGAAAAAATTCACCGTTTTTCCAACAAAGTATACGATCTTTTCTGCATTCTTGATGGCATATTTTTTCCCGGCAGCTTTTCCGCCAACCGTCATAGATGCAATCAGGGCAGAGAGCATACTGAGTGTTAATAATTCTCCCAGTTGTGCATTACCGGAAGCAATCACATCTTTTAACATTCCAATCAGATACACACCGATGGTAGCACCGGTAGCACCACTGATGATCCCTGCAATATCACCGATAACATCATTAAAAATGCTGGTTGCCTTCTCTGCATTTCTCAGTAAGAGCAAGGCTTCTTTGGCTCCTCGGATTTTTCTGGCTGCCATAGCATTTAAGGTTTTTTCATCTGCAGTGGCAATGGCAATTCCCGCCATATCAGAGAAAACACCGACTAAGATAATAAAAATCAGGACCAATAATGCAGGAACAAAATTTAAATTTTTGGATAACACATCTGCAAAAATTCCTAAGAAAAAGGAAATCACCAATGTGATTAAGGTAGCTTTAATTGCCCAATTCATTGGCTTTTTCTTTCGTTTGGGAATATCTTCTTTTTTGTTTGATTCCATAGTTTACTCCATCGCAAGGAAATATTTTTATATGATCGATTGTTGAAAATTCTTCTTTGAAAAAGAGTTCAAAATGCTAAAATGGATTTGGATGTCACATCCGCCCATAAAAGAATCGCCCGAATTGTAAAATGTAATTGGGTGCTTGGCTATTGCGGAGAGAATTTTCTTGATAGAATGGGAAAAAAGCGCAGTGAATACTTTGTGTATTCACGAGCATTTTTGCACATTATAGCTGAAAATTCGCCCGCAAGAAACAAGTAAACAAATATATTTTACAATTTAAAATTGTGTGGCAGAATCGGAGTAAATTCTGCGGCTTAGGTCGAGTTGGATTTCCCAAAGCACTACTCCTTGTCGCCAATGGAGCGATTTCTCTTGAAAGCACTTTCAGCACAGTTGCCATGTTGCTGCACTCGATCGCCACTGAGTCCGCACTGCAATCCTCCGACTCTGTTCTGTCTAGTGGTTTTCCCATACAACATTTGTGTTATTTAATCCTGTTTTGCAAGCAGAGTTTCAACCGGCAATAGCTCAATTGAGATGGCCATTCCCAAAAAGAGCCTGATCCGAATCTCCCCATCTGCTCACTTCAAGGCAAGCTACTCTGCACACAGCACTTTACTAAAAACATCGTACCGCAATTGCAGGTTTAATCCTGAGCCGTAGAAGGCAGCTTACAAAAATTAAATTGCAGAAATTGCCGACCACGAGAACAGGTCTCCACGGAAATAGGGTTTCCACCGCTATGCCATTAACGGTTGCCCCATAACCTTAACTCCCAGCATCCACCCCGGACTGGGCGTCCGAAGCAAACACAAGGAACTTCATCGATATGCTCTTTAACGGATTTTTAGGCCCGCCTTCAATAACACATAGTTGACTAGAATACAGCGCCACATACTTTATTCATTTATCAATAAAACGAAATTGATTGAAAAATTTCGGCTTATCCTCCCGCGATGTTAATTGATACGCTTTGCCATATAGGAGGTAAGGTCTTTTAAGAACTCACAAGCTCCTTCTTTTTTCAAAATGGCTTCTACCTGAGACAATAAAGACAAAGCTGTTTCTTCATATTCTGCCATCAGTTCGCGGCATCGATTCAAGCCATATTCGGATACAAAGGTGATTTTTTGATTTTTTTGGTCGCTGAAAACAGGTTTCCCCAAGGTCGCTTCATCGGATTCCACATCCAACATATCATCTTTAATCTGGAAAATAAGACCCACAAGATCAGCATATTGTTCCAAAAGCGCGATGATTTTTTCATCCGCTTCCCCTAAGATTGCTCCTGTTACAACAGCAGCTTTCAACAAAGCACCGGTTTTACCCCGGTACATTTCTGTAAGTTTTTCAAAATCGGTAACCGACTGCTCCATATCCGACATCTGCCCTGCGCACATTCCTTTTGCACCGGATGCTTTGGCAATATATGCCATAGCACGAAGCGCCGTTTCAGGTGAAAAATTGCAGGCATAACGAAGCATGGTTTCGAAACTTAAATTCAAGAGAGCATCTCCTGCCAAAATTGCCCCAAATTCGGAAAACTGTTTATGGCAGGTAGGCTTACCACGTCTTAAATCATCATTATCCATAGAAGGTAAATCGTCGTGTACCAACGAGTAGGAATGAATCATTTCCAGAGCTGCCCCGTAAGGCAATGCTTTGGTCACATCTTCATAGAACAACTCATATGCGGAAAGCAAAAGCACGGGACGAAGACGTTTTCCGCCATTTGTCACCGCATATTCCATAATCTCACGAAGATTTTCCTGATAGGAAGCATCTTTCAGTTCCCCAATCAGAAATTCATCCACCATCATGGCTTTTTGTTGAATCTTTGTTTTCATCTCTTATTCCGCCGTTTCTTTGGTTTCAAAATCAACTGCAGTAACCTGCCCGTTTTGTTCGGTAATCATTTTGATTTTGGATTCTGCGCGGTCTAAAATTATTTGAAGGTCTTTAGAAAGCTTGGTTCCTTCGGTGAAAAGCTCCATCGCTTCTTCTAAGCTGACAGAACCTTTTTCCAAACCTACCACAATTTCTTCCAACCGTTTCATACCTTCTTCAAAGGTGAGTTTCTTTTCTTCCATCTGTTTAACCCTCTTCTGATATTTCCGATTCCGTTATTTCGGTAACGTCACAACCCAATTTCCCGTCTGCCATGGTGACATACACACGGGAACCTACTTCAAAAGCAGAAACGGAAGACACGGGATTGCCCTTATCATCTTCCGCAACGGAATATCCTCGTTTTAAAATCTTTAACGGGCTTAAGGCATCCAGCTTGGCAACATGTTTCACAAACTGTTCTTTCGCCCCGTGAATTTTTTTGGTATAGCTGTTTTCCAACTGAGTGGAAAACGCATCAATCTGCATTCTCTTGATGTTATACACAGCAAGGGGATTTTTTAAGACTTCTTTTTCCAAAAGCACTTGCAGATTTTTTTGGCAGCGTTCTAACTGACCGAAAAGTGCAGTATAGAGGCGTCCGTCTACCATTTTCAAAAATTTCTGAAGATCGGCACCGGATGGCACTGCAATCTCTGCCGCCGCAGAAGGAGTGGGTACCCGTTTATCGGCAACAAAATCAGCAATGGTGAAATCGGTTTCGTGTCCCACTGCCGAAATCACAGGTGTTTTCATCGCAAAAATCTGGCGGGCAACTGCCTCTTCGTTAAATGCCCATAAGTCTTCAATAGAACCGCCACCCCGACCGGTGATTACGGTGTCTACCTTACCGTCAAAAAAACGAAGACCGCGAACAATGGAGTCTTTTGCTCCTTCCCCTTGCACCAGGGCAGGGTATAAATACACTTTGGTATACGGAAAACGTCGTTTTAAGATATTTAAAATATCTCGGATGGCAGCTCCCGTGGGAGAGGTAACAATCCCGATTGTCTCAGGATATTTTGGAATGGGCTTTTTATATTGCTGAGAAAACAATCCTTCCTGCTCCAGCTGTGTTTTTAACTGTTCATAAGCAACATACAAGGCACCCACACCGTCGGGCATCATTTCGTCAATATAAATCTGATACTGACCGTCCCGTTCATACACGGAAACTTTCCCCGACACAATTACCTGCATTCCGTTTTCAGGACGGAATTTTAATTTTTGGGCAGCAAAGCGAAACATCACGGCACGGATTACCCCACCGTCATCCTTTAAAGACAAATACAAATGCCCGGAAGAATGATGCTTGAAATTGGAGATTTCTCCCTTTACGGTAATGTTTGCCAGAATACCGTCCCGTTCAATTAAGCCCTTAATGTATAAATTCAGTTCTGTAATGGTAAGAACATCCATAATAAAGTCCTTATTCCTTCCCTCTGGACACGGCTCCTAACACACCGTTCACAAAGGTTTTTGTTTTTTCGTCTTCAAAGGTTTCTGCAATTGCCATAGCTTCTGACACAGCAACTCCGTCAGGCACCGTTTCATCAAACAGCATTTCTGCCACGCCAAGACGCAATACCGCCAAAGACACTTTGGAAATTCTGTCAAAAGCGTAACCTTTTACATTGGCAGCAATCACTTCATCCACTTTTTCTAAATTAGAAAATACCAGATTCACCTTTTCGGTCAGTTCTTTGGCATCTTTCCCTTTGATTTCATTATCAGAAAGATAAAATGCAATCCCTTCTTCAGGCAAGACACCTTCATGTCCCGAAAAAATCAGTTTGAAGGCATGCTCTCTTAATTCTCTTCTTTTCATGATTTCATTCCTTTATTGGTCCGCTTCGGTGAAATCCACACCTGCTACGATAACATTAACGGTTTTCACTGCAAAGCCCAGCATATTTTCCATTGCATCTTTTACCTTCAGCTGTACTTCACGGGAAACTTCTGCAACAGAATAACCATATTTTACAACAATATTCAAGTTTACGGATAAACCATCAGGCTTCTGATCTACGCTGATACCGCGGCTCAGCATTTTTTTGGAATAAACAGTGCTATCGGGATCTTCAATCAAAGAAGCAACTCCTTCAATGTCAGTCACTGCCATTCCGGAAATAACAGACAACACTTCTGCGCTCACTTTAATGGAGCCCTGTTTATCATTGGTTAAGATGTTTTCTTCCATGGTAATAAAATCCTTTCTGTCTTTTATATTTTAGTTTTTGATTTTTTGGGTAAAAGCTTCTCAGCTTATTTCTATATTATAACATATAACTCTGTATAATTCAAATATTTTTTGAATATTTTTTAAGTTTTTTGCGATTTTTTCGGGATTTTTTTCAAAAAAGACCTCATTGTTGCACCATTTTCTGAAAAAACATAAAAATTCTGTGATTTTTCGCATAAAAATTCAGGAATCCCAAACATTCTTCTCAAAAGATTTACAGAAAATTTTCATAAAAAAGTTATAATAATCAAAAATCGGTCAAACATAAAAGAAGAACTCAAAGTTCCTTTATCATTTTTAAAACCAAGAGGCAGGTCATTATAATGGCAAAAGAAAATCCGATTCTTACAATGGAGAATATCACCAAAGAATTTGTTGGTGTAAAAGCATTAAAAAATGCAAACTTAGATTTGTATCCGGGAGAAGTCCACGCTCTGGTGGGAGAAAACGGTGCCGGAAAATCCACTCTGATGAAAATTCTCACAGGCATTCATCAAAAAGACAGCGGAACCATCACTTTTCTGGGGAAAGAAATTCATTTTAAAAACCCGAAGGAAGCACAAGAAAACGGTGTTATCATTGTGCATCAGGAACTGAATATGATGAATCATTTAAGCGTGGCAGAAAATATTTTCATTGGTCGCGAACAAAAAAAGCTGGGATTCTGGCTGGATGATAGAGCATTGGAGCAAAAATCCAAAAATTTGTTTTCCAAACTGGGAATTTCTATGAATCCCAAAGAACTGATTGAAAATCTTACCGTAGGAAAACAACAAATGGTGGAAATTGCAAAAGCTATCTCCTACCACGCCAAAATTATTGTATTTGACGAACCGACCGCTGCTCTGACCCAAAATGAAATCAAAGAGCTTTTTCGCCTGATTTCGGAACTTCGGCACAAAGGTGTGGGGATGATTTATATTTCTCATCGTATGGACGAAATCGAAGCAATCACCGACCGTGTCACAGTGATGAGAGACGGCGAATACATTGGCACAATTCGCACAAAAGATACCACAAAAGACGAAATTATCAGTATGATGGTCGGCAGAACCATTTACGAGGACCCAAAAGAGCAAAGCACCGTGCCAGAGGATGCTCCCGTGGTGTTAAAAGCAGAAGGAATCAATCTTTCGTCTGCCGTGAAAAACGTGAGTTTCTCGTTAAAAAAAGGGGAAATTCTAGGCTTTGCAGGATTGATGGGAGCAGGCAGAACTGAGCTTGCAAGAGCAATTTTCGGTGCCGATAAAATGGAGAGTGGCACCATCTTTTTAAACGGAAAACGAGTGGAAATCAAATCTCCCATAGACGCAGTAAAACACGGTATCGGTTACCTTTCAGAAGACCGAAAACGATATGGTCTGGCGCTCAATTTAGATGTGGCGGACAACTCTGTATTAGCAGACTTATCAAAATTTTCAAATCTGGGTTTTGTAAACGACAGTTCCATTGCAAAAACCTCTAAAGAATATGCTGAAAAGCTAAAAACAAAAACACCTTCCATTCGCCAGACGGTGCGAAATTTATCCGGTGGAAACCAACAAAAAGTGGTTATCGCCAAGTGGTTAATCAGAAATTGCGATATCTTAATTTTTGATGAGCCTACCCGCGGGATTGATGTGGGTGCAAAAAGCGAGATTTACGCTCTGATGAACGAACTGGCACAGCAGGGAAAATCAATTATTATGATTTCTTCGGAATTAACCGAAGTGCTTCGTATGAGCGATCGGATCATCGTGATGTGCGAAGGAAAAATCACAGGAGAACTGGACATCAAAGATGCCAACCAGGAAGAAATTATGCGATTGGCAACCAAGCGAGAAGATGTGAGCTAATCTTTTTTCAAACAATTCAGAAAGGAGTTCTTTATGAACCAAATCATAGAAAATATCAAAACAAAAGGGATGCAAAAATTCATTGCTTTAGGTGCGCTCATTATTTTATACGCTTTCTTCTCGGTATTCGGAAACAACTTTTTTACCACCGATACCCTAGTCAGCATTTTTGATGCCTCCTATTACATTGGCTTTTTAGCAATTGGCGTAACATTTGTGATTATTACCGGCGGAATCGATCTGTCTATCGGGACGGTAATGATGTGCTCTGCCATTGTGGGAGGAACCCTGCACAACAATATGGGGCTTCCCTTATGGAGTTGTCTGCTCATTACAATAGCGGTGGGCGGTTTATTCGGTCTGGCAAACGGAATCATGGTATCCCGCCTGAAATTACCACCCTTTATCGCTACATTGGGAACTATGATGGTATCCTCGGGAATCGGTTCCATTGTATCCAATGTGCAGTCCACCACTTTCCCGATGCGTTCCTCTCCTGAAGGCTGGTACAAAGACATTTTCCGCACAGCGGACAACTTCCCCACAGGTTTTTTAGTTTTGGTTGCCTTTACGGTTTTAGCAGTCATTGTACTCAACAAAACCGTCATCGGACGCTACACCTTTGCCATCGGAAGCAACAAGGAAGCAGCACGATTATCCGGCGTTAATGTAAAGAAATGGGAAACTGTGGTTTATGTGATTTCAGGGCTCTTCGCAGGTCTTGCAGGGATTGCATACGCCGCCACTTACACCACTATCTTACCGGGTGCAGGTCAGGGATTTGAACTGCAGGCAATCGCAGGCGTTGTGGTGGGTGGAACATCTCTGTCAGGCGGTGTGGGTTCCATTATTGGTACCTTTATCGGGGTATTTATTATGAGTGTATTAAAAATAGGTCTGCCCTATGTGGATTTACAGCCCCACTATCAGACATTAATCACAGGGATTGTAGTAATCGGTGCAGTACTTTTAGATATTTATCGCAGTAATCGTGAAAAACGAGTTTCTATAAAATCATAAGAAAGGTTGTAACAACTATGAAAATGAAAAAATTGTCTGCCGTTTTAGCAATGGCGTTTCTCTTTCCTGTTTTAATCACAGGATGTGGTGGAGGAAACTCCTCTGAAAACACTGTAGAAGTCATTGCAAAAGGCTTTCAACACGACTTCTGGAAAGCTGTGAAACAAGGCGCCGACAAAGCAGGAAAAGAATTTGGTGTCAAGGTCAATTTTGTTGGACCCGAAGGGGAAGGTGCCATTGCGGCACAGGTGGAAATGATTAACAACGCCATCAATAAAAAGCCTGCCGCTATCTGTATTGCCGCGCTGGACACCACCGCATCATTAGATGCCATCAACAAAGCAAAAAGCAACAACATCCCCGTCATTGGTTTCGACTCCGGGGTGCCGGGCGCACCGGAAGGAACTATTTTCGCCAACGCCTCCACGGATAACTATAAAGCAGGAGAGCTGGCAGCTGAGAAAATGTTTGACGCTATCAAAGATAAACTGAGTACAGAACATCCTCGTATCGGTGTGGTTTCTCAGGAGGCCAATTCCCAGTCCATCAGCATGAGAACTCAGGGATTTTTGGATAAAATGGTAAATCTGATTGAATCCTCAGAAGGTTTCGAAAAAGGTTCCGTTGCAATTATCGGTCACACCAAATTTGAAAACGGAATTACCGACGGCAGAGTCATCATCGACGTGGCAATTCCCGCTGAAATCAACGATACGCAAGGACAAACCTCTGCCCAGACCCTGCTCAACAAAAACGATTTAATTGCCATTTACGGCTCCAACGAATTTGCCGCAAAAGCAATTATCAATGCGGATGCTGCCATTTCGGGAGGCAGAATCGGTCCCGACAAGGTGATTGCCGTTGGCTTTGATTCAGGTGCCCTGCAAATTGATGCCATCCGCAATAAAAAGTTTTTAGGCTCTGTAACTCAGGATCCTGTTTCCATCGGTTACCGTGCGGTAGAGCTTGCTGTTCGCGCAACCAAAGGTGAAACCAATGTAGAAGACATTGATACCGGCTCAAAATGGTATGATGCCAGCAATGTTGATTCTGAGGAAATCAAGCCCTTATTGTATCAATAAGATAAAAAGGAATTGGCACAAATCGTGCCAATTCCTTTTTATTTTACAACTGTTTTGCTTTGTCTTTACATTCTTCACAGTATGTAAAGTATGCCTTGAATTCTTCCGGTTTGGTGTCTCTTTGGCGTTGAATGGCAAGTTCCTCGTCCAGAGAATATTTCTCACGGATGAGCACAACCACTTTTTCGTCATAGGTCATTGTAATTCCCAGCATCGCCGGAATTTCCTGATTAGCCTTCACAATGTACTGTCCATTCTCTAAAATAAACATCCTATTTCACCTCCGTCACACGAATCACCGAACCATTTCGGATAAATCCACGGTTTGCAACTGCTGCAACCTGCACGTTCATTTTTTTCAGAAAAGTGTCTCCCTGCTGCATTTCACCGTGACCAAATTCATTGCCTGATATTACATTCGGGGTACCATCCACAAAGTTGATATACCGCAATGTTACAGTTCTTTGTGTCTTATAGCGGGTATCCGATATCCTTGTGATGGTCATTTCATTATAAAATTTGTTTGTCTTGTATGTCTTTCCATCATTAAGTTTAACATAAATCCCCATATTTTTGGAATCAGAATCTGTTTGATACGATGTTGTATTCACGGAATGATAATGGGAAACATTTTTATCTGTTTGGAAATTGGATATAAAATAGGCAGAGGAAATTCGTTGGATAAACTGTCCGTCACAAACAAATCTCAAGCTACCGTGATTACCGTTTAATTTCCATTCTGACGGATTGTAAGCTACTTCCCACACCCCTGCATCACGCATCTTGACGGTTGCTCCGATTTGGGTAAATTCAACAGGATAATTTTCCACCAGAGTTTCCGACCCCGTGTTCAGATTTGCAAGGGTAAACACCGTGGAATACACCATTGCACCCTCTGCATAAAACTCCCTCAGCATAAACTGACCGTCGGGCAAAGCATTTCCGCTTGCATCTTTTAAGGTTACATAATAGAAATCGGTGGTGTTGAACGCAGCATCCAATGCTCCCTCATAGGTGGGCTGATTTGTCCATTCGGGCGTATTCACCACATCTTCGTACAAAACGGTTTCTTCCAGTTTTTTTGATACTGAAGTTTCTACCTCACAAACTGCATTGTTAAGCATATCAGCGGTTGCAAGGTTTGCCTTTTCTTCAACAAAACCTTGTTTTGATAAAAATCCCTTTTCTGTTTCTTCTTTCGTATAGGCATCGGTAATGCCGTAACCTGATAAGGTGGTGGATTGTTTTGCTTTGGAATCTATTTTTTCATTCAGTTCTCCTCTCAGAGAAGAAAGCTGTTGTTCGGTTGCAATTCCCTGAAATTTTTCCTTCACATCGGTAGCCAGTTTTTCAAAAGTAATCGCACCGTTCTGCAGATTTTTTTCAGAAATACCGCCCTGGTCGGAACCGTCTAAAAAGGTAGCATCAGGATCAAACATATTAAAAAGATTGTCTAAATCATCTGCAATGGCACGAGGCCCATAAAAGCCTGTTGCAACCTTGGATTCATCTGCAATAAAACGCCTTACGGGAAGGTGTTTTTCTTTGGAAAAAGAGTCTGTTCTCATCATTTCTCCTTTCCTCCCTTTTCCCAACAAACTGTTACAAATCTATTCTAGCAAAAAGTTATGTAAAGTCAAGAAAACAGCCGTTTCTTGCATAAAAAACGACTGTTTTCCGATTGTTTTATTAAGTTCCTTGTTTGAATTGAAAGAGCAAAACTCCGCCAATCATCAGTGCAAGTCCCACATATTTGTTCCACAAAAAAGGAACCTGTTCACTTCCAAACCATCCGAATGCATCAATCAATGCCGCCACCAGAAGCTGAGAAATTAAAATCACTGAAATGGCATAGGTCGGACTTAAATCCTTAATGGAAAGCATTACCGTTACCGTAATCACAATTCCCAAAACACCGCCCAACCAATACAGTTTTGGTGTGTTAGATAGTTCTCCCCAGTTCCCTTTTCCACAGAAAAACATCACCAAAAGACCTAACAAAAACGCTGTTCCCTGCACCAAAACATTGGATTCAAATAATCCGATTTTTTCAGAAAGTCGGGTATTCCAAACACCTTGAATGCTCATTGCAGCTCCTGCAATAATGCTCATAAAAAGTCCAAACATTTTAATCACCTCTGGTGGATTCTCCCCGTTTTTCAAAAAAACAATACTAAAAAGCACAAAAAAAGGAGTGTTTCCACTCCTTTTTTATGTTTTTAGGATAAACCAAAAATTTCTTTCGCCATTGCCATTTCTTCCTCGGTAGGAACGGGCACATCATAAAGTTGATAGGTTTCGCCCATTTCTTCCCACTTGTATTCTCCAAGTTTGTGGAACGGGAGCAATTCAATTTTTTCAATGCATTTGAATTGCTTTAAATAAGCTGCCAGCTTTTCCATCCGTTCTTTCACCAAAGTATAACCGGGAACCAACACATGCCGAATCCACACGGGTTTTCCGATTTCTTCGCAAAATTCCAACGTGGCAAGATTATTATCGATAGTATGCCCTGTCAGTTTGGGATATAGCTCTGCATCAAAGGTTTTGATATCCAAAAGAAGCATATCCGCTTCTGCAATGATAGAACGGGACTGCTCAATGCTGATAACACCCGAGGTATCAATGGCAGTATGTAAACCGTGTTTTTTGCACTTCCGAATTAGTGAAAGCAAAAACGATGGTTGTGCCAAGGGTTCGCCCCCCGAAAAGGTAACGCCGCCTCGTTTGATGAAGCTTTTGTATTCCAGAATGTCGGCAATCAGCTCGGTATCACTCTTTTTTTCGCCCTCTCCCATCTTCCAGGAATCAGGATTATGGCAGAACAGGCATCGTAGGGGACAGCCCTGGAAAAACACTACATAACGTAGCCCCGGACCGTCCACAGCGCCAAAAGTTTCTACCGAATGAATATATCCATCCATGTGATATTCCTTTCAGTTTCGATTAGAAACGGGTATGGAAAGTTCTGTTGATAACGTCTAACTGCTGTTCTCTGGTCAGCTTAATGAAGTTTACAGCGTAACCGGATACACGAATGGTCAGCTGAGGATATTTTTCAGGATGATCCATTGCATCTAAGAGAACTTCTTTATTGATAACGTTAACGTTGATGTGATGACCGGTATCACCAAAGTAACCATCCATCAAGGATACCAAGTTTTCCACTTTTTCTTCATCAGATTTACCTAACGCAGCAGGAATGATGGAGAAGGTGTAGGAAATACCGTCTTCAGAATAATCGTAAGGCAGTTTTGCAACAGATTTCATAGATGCAATACACCCCTTGGAATCTCTGCCGTGCATGGGATTCGCACCGGGAGCAAAAGGTTCGCCGCCTTTTCTGCCGTCGGGAGTGGAACCGGTTTTCTTACCATATACAACGTTGGAAGTAATGGTTAAGATAGACATGGTAGGTTTGGAACCACGATAAGTGGTGTGACCTGCCAGTTTCTTCATGAAGTTTTCAACCAGCATAACAGCGATTTCGTCCGCTCTGGGATCGTTGTTACCGTATTTAGGATAATCGCCTTCGATTTCAAAGTCGTGAGCAATACCGTTTTCGTCACGAATTGCTTTTACTTTTGCATAACGGATTGCAGATAAGCTGTCTGCCACTACGGAAAGACCTGCCATACCGCAAGCGGAGGTTCTTACGATGTTTTCATCATGAAGAGCCATTTCCAGTTTTTCGTAGCAGTATTTATCGTGCATATAGTGAATGATATTTAAGGTGTTGATATACAGCTCTGCCAACCAGTCGGAAATTTTGTCGAATTTTTCCATAACTTCGTCGTAGTTTAAGTATTCACCGCTTAATGCACCAACCTTAGGACCAACCTGTTCGGAATATCTTTCATCTTTACCGTCATTGATAGCATAAAGCAGTGCTTTTGCCAGGTTTGCTCTTGCGCCGAAGAACTGCATCTGTTTACCGATTTTCATAGCGGATACACAGCAAGCAATACCGTAGTCATCACCGAATTTTTCTCTCATCAGCTCGTCATTTTCATACTGGATGGAAGAAGTCTGGATAGACACTTTTGCACAGTATTTTTTGAACGCTTCAGGCAGGTTTTCGCTCCAGAGAACGGTCATGTTCGGTTCGGGAGCAGGACCTAAGTTAGTTAAAGTGTGCAAGAATCTGTAAGACATTTTAGAAACTAAGCTTTTGCCGTTTTCTGCCATACCGCCGATTGCTTCGGTAATCCAGGTGGGGTCACCGGAGAAGAGTTCATCATAAGCAGGAGTACGTAAGAAACGAACGATTCTCAATTTCATGATGAAGTGGTCAACAAATTCCTGAATTTCTTCTTCAGTGAAGGTGCCTTCTGCCAAGTCTTTTTCTGCATAGCAATCTAAGAAGGTGGAAACTCTACCTAAGGACATTGCAGCACCGTTCTGTTCTTTTACTGCACCTAAGTAACCGAAATATAACCACTGGATTGCTTCTTTTACGTTGGTTGCAGGTTTGGAAATATCAAAGCCGTAGCTTTGAGCCATTACTTTGAGTTCTTTTAAGGAACGGATCTGTTCAGAGATTTCTTCTCTTAAACGGATATGGGGGCTGTCCATAATTACGGGGTTGATTTTCTTTTTCGCAATTTCTTTCTGCTCAATTAAGAAATCCACGCCGTACAGCGCTACTCGACGGTAGTCACCGATAATTCTTCCACGGCCGTATGCATCGGGCAGGCCGGTAATAATACCGGTGTGACGTGCTTTTTTCATTTCGTCGGTATATGCATCGAATACACCGTCGTTATGAGTTTTACGGTAATTAAAGATATTTGCAACTTCAGGATCCAGCTTTTTGCCGTATGCTTCTAAAGAGTTATGTACCAGACGAATACCGCCAAAGGGCATAATTGCTCTTTTTAAGGGTTCGTCAGTCTGCACACCAACAATCTGCTCTAAAGCCTCGTCAATATAGCCGGGTTTATGAGAAGATACGGTGGAAATGGTTTTTTCGTCGATATCATAAACACCGCCACGTTCTCTTTCCACTTTCAGACGTTCGCAAAGCTCGTCCCATAATTTAGTGGTACGTTCGGTGGGACCTGCTAAAAAGCTTTCGTCACCGGTGTACTCAGTGTAGTTGTTTAAAATGAAGTTTCTGACATTGATTTCTGATTCCCAGATACCACTTTTGAATGCCATTGTAATCATCCTCTTTTCTGTTTCATCGCTTTTTTCTGTAGCAACGTTAAATTGATTTCAAATACTTTTGTATTTGTTTCTTTTATCTTTCACATTATACAACACTTTTTTTGGTTTGTCAACAATAGAAATACACAACTTTACTGAATTTTTTTATTATTTTTTTGCCGTTTTGAACAGTTTTTTTAAATTTTGATTTTTCCGCAATTTTTTTTGAAAAAAGGTGGCACCGTTTTGGTCTGCATAAAGAGCCAGTACCTCCTTTTCGGAAGAGACCTTTTTTGTTTGAAGATATTTCTCCAACCACTTCTTATTTTTTCCCACCCGTCTTAAATTATCTTCTAAAATTTTCCCATCAATAATCACAGCAAAATCTTGCGGAGACGACTGGGCCGTTACGCCAAGATCTCCCCTGGTAACTCCCGAAGCTTTGTTGGTTGGAATAATACTTAATTGTCCGTTATTTTCGATAATTGCAAGGTACACATCAGCAATATTGATATTTTTGAGCCTTAACTCTTCATTCAGTTCCGAAATGCTCAAACGGTTTTTTAAAAGCGACTTTTCCAGAATTTTTCCGTTTTCAATAATTACTGTTGGTCTTCCCTGTGTCAATGTCATAAAAAACGGACATTTAATACTAAGATAAGAGTAAAGAATTTCCATTGCTACCAAAACAAAAATAGCGATAATGTTCATCCAAACAGAAACATCAGGATTACTGAGCGGTGCAGATGCCACTTCTGAAATCAAAAATGCCACAATCACCTCCGAAGTGGAAAGTTCTCCCACCTGACGTTTCCCCATACAACGCATTGCAATATTTACCACCACATAAATAAGAGCTGTTTTTCCGATTAACATCCACATTTTTGGTTCCTCATTCTTCCAACTTTATTTTGTCACAGTTTATTATTGACAAAAACTATCCCTTTCAGTTATAATGAGATGAAATCTATGGTTCGTTTTTCGATAACTTTTTTAAAAAAGTTGCGTCTATAGAAGTGAAAACAATTAAAAACACCCACGAAAGGATTTAATATGATAAAATTACTACGATATTTCTTATGTATGACAATGATACTTACTACGCTGACCGTTTCCGTTTTTGCCTTCCCCGATGTAACACAGGACTATGATTGGGCAAAATCCGCCATTACCAATCTTTCCCAAAAAGGATACATAAACGGTTACACAGACGGCACATTTGGTCCCGAAAAAAACATCACCCGGGCAGAATTTACGAAGTTAATCACTTTGATGTTCGGCAATAAAGCAACTGTTTCCTATGAAGATGTGTCAGAAAAAGACTGGTTTTATCCCTACGTTACCAAAAGCGGCGGCTATTTCGTCAATT
The DNA here is from genome assembly GCA_015068645.1 of Oscillospiraceae bacterium. NCBI lineage: Bacteria > Bacillati > Bacillota > Clostridia > Eubacteriales > Oscillospiraceae > Oscillospiraceae bacterium. The sequence continues at coordinate 38,588 of SVKD01000011.1, read as the reverse complement.
CGGAACTCTTTATGCCTCAAAAAAACATCACTCGTCAGGAAGTGGCATATGCCATTTATGTAGCCCTGAAGCCAACCAATTCCCTCGCGGATAAATCCGTTTCCTTCCGGGATTTGGAAGCAGTGGACGAAACCTATGTTTCTGCGGTAAAAGCGCTGGCTCATGAAGAAATTCTAAACGGCTATCCTGACGGAACATTTGGTCCTCATAAAGAAATTACCCGTGCAGAAATTGCAATGGTATTAGAGCGTGCATTAAACTACAAAAAACCTGAAAGCAACGAAGGCGATAACAATAACCAAACCGAGCAAGAAACGCTAAAAGCAAACAATTACTTCTTTGTGATATCCCGTGTATCCACCGTGGTAAATGAGCACAACGAACTCATTACCAAAGTGGAAGGCTTTCAAGATGGAAAACTGACCACACTTCTTATTGACGAAGATGTTACCATTACCAAAAGTGCCATTGCAGACGACAACAGAATCGACCCGGGTGATGTGATATCCTATTCCCGAAATCTGTGGGATGAAGTCAATCGTATCAGCATCGGTTTAAACGCCAACAATCTCCCCCGCGAAAACCGTATAGAACTGTTGTCAATCGGCAATACTACCAAAAGACACATTGCCGTCGGCACCGTGAAAGAAACTTACAAACAAAAAGGGATTGAGCTGATTTCCCTGGCAGGAGACACCGAAAAAGTATACGAAGTGAACAATCCTGTTTACGTGTATGAATTAAAATCCAACGGAAAAATCGAGCTTTCCGATTTCTTGGAAATCAATGACAGCCGATACGAAACCGGCGATACCGTGATTGCTTTCAGCTACGACGATGTGTTATATGAAATTTTAGTAATAAAGGAGTAATTGACACATTATGGGACAACTGTTTGGTACCGACGGTGTAAGAGGAATCGCAAATCAGGAGCTTACCTGTCCTTTGGCGTATTCCATTGGTCGGGCAACAACTTACCAACTTTCTAAAAAGAACAAAAAACCGACCATTGCCATAGGAAAAGACCCCAGAACATCGGGAGATATGCTGGAATCTGCTCTAACAAGCGGAATTCTCTCTGCAGGCGGAAATGTGATAAAACTGGGAATCCTGCCAACTCCTGCAGTCAGTCTTCTTACCCAAAAATACCGATGCGACGGCGGCATTATGATTTCCGCGTCCCATAACCCCTCCGAATATAACGGGATTAAATTATTTGATGAAAACGGGATGAAGTTCCCGGATGAAACCGAAGAGGCTATCGAATTACTAGTCCAAACCGAAAATAAAATTCCCTACTCTTTATCCGATAGCATCGGAACAATTCTTCCCGCACCTGATGCCAAAGCAGATTATATTGATTGGCTGATTGAAAAAACTGCGGATAGTTTCTCGGGGATTAAAATTGCTTTAGACTGTGCCAACGGCGCTACTGCAGGAATTGCGGAAGAAGTTTTTCGCCGCTTAGGTGCCAAAGTGGTTTCAACAGGCAATACACCTGACGGCATCAACATTAACAAAAACTGCGGTTCCACGCATATCGGAAACATCTGCCGCTTCACAACAGAAACGGGTTCAGATTTTGGTATTGCCTTTGACGGTGACGGAGATCGAGCGCTGTTTTGTGATGAATTCGGCAACGAAGTGGACGGCGACCAGGCCCTTGCCATCTTCTCATACCATATGAAACAGGAAAACACGTTAGCCAAAACCACCCTTGTGGCAACAGTAATGAGTAATTTAGGCCTTACCCTGTTTGCAAAAGAACAAAACATTTCGTTGGTATCTACCAAAGTGGGTGACCGCTATGTATGGGAAGAACTAAAAAAAGGCGGCTATTCTCTTGGCGGAGAACAATCCGGTCACATTATTTTCCCAAAAGATGCTGTTACGGGAGACGGCATTTTAACAGCACTGAAAATGGCCGAAATTATTGCAAAAAAGAAAGTTCCGTTTTCCCAACTTTCTTCCTTGATGCAAAAACTTCCTCAGGTGCTTTACAATGTGAAAATCAGAAAAGATGCCAAAGATAAAATCACAAAAGATACTGAACTTCTGGCAATTTTGGAAAATACGAAGAAAATTCTGGGAGAACGTGGCAGAGTTCTGCTCCGCCCTTCCGGAACCGAACCGTTATACCGGGTCATGCTGGAAGGTGAAGACTCCGACAAGATTGCCCAGCTGGGGCAAAAAATCGTGGCACATATACAAGCGAAATACTCTGCATAACAAAAAAATCGGGCACAGATTTTCTGTGTCCGATTGATTTTTTTAGAAAAGTATGTTATGATAAAGAAAACAAAACAAAAAAGGAGTGCTTTCTTATGGAAAAAATCATTTATATAGACGGTATGAGTTGTGCGCACTGCTCCCGTCGTGTGGAAAATGCTTTAAATGAGCTGGACGGCGTAACCGCAACTGTGAATTTAGAAGAAAAATGTGCAACCTTAACCCTTACCAAAGAGGTATCAGAAGATGCTATCCGAGAAGCAGTTGAAGATGCAGGCTTCACCTTGGTAAAATAAGTATGGAACTGATTATCACAACCTTATTCGGAATGGAATCTTTAGTTTCCAGAGAAGTGAAAAAATTAGGCTATGAAGTCACCGAAGTAACAGACGGCAGAGTGACTTTTTTAGGGGATGAATCCGCTATTGCCCGCTGTAATCTGTGGATTCGCTGCGGAGAAAGAATTTTAATTAAAATGGGGGAAAAAAAGGTCACCACCTTCGATGAGCTTTTTGACTTCACAAAAAGTCTTCCCTGGAAAAACTGGATTGGTAAAAACGATTCCTTCCCCGTGAAAGGATATTCTCTAAAATCTAAGCTGTTTAGTGTGCCGGGTTGCCAGTCGGTCATCAAAAAAGCCATTGTACGTTCTTTGGAAGGTGCTTATCATCAGAGCTATTTTCCGGAATCAGGAGTTCTCTATCAGGTGGAATTTTCTCTGATGAAAGACGTGCTTACCTTAATGATAGACACCTCAGGACAACCCTTACATAAGCGTGGTTATCGAAAAAATTCCAATCAGGCACCTTTAAAAGAAACCATCGCAGCAGCTATTGTCACCCTAAGCCGTTTCCGTTATGACGGTGTGTTTGCAGACCCGTTTTCGGGTTCCGGCACCATTCCCATTGAGGCAGGGCTGATTGCAAAAAACATTGCCCCCGGATTAAACCGTGATTTTTCCGCAATGTATTTCCCTCAAATTTCCCCAAAAATCTGGAGAGACGCCAAAGCCGAAGCAAAAAGCTTAATACGAAACGATTCCAAATTAAAAATCATAGCATCAGATATCGACCCCAATGCAGTGGCACTGACCACTCATAATGCCAAGCTGTCCGGCACCTTTGATTTGATGGAAATTTCTCAAAAAGATGTGGCAGATTTCACCCCGCCCTACACCGAAGGCACCATCGTCTGCAACCCGCCTTACGGGGAACGTTTGCTGGATGAAGAAGCCTGCCGGCTGCTCTATAAACAGATGGGACAGGTCTTCCGTAAAAAATTGCCCGGCTGGTCTGCATTTATCTTAACACCCGAAGAAAAATTTGAGGACTATTACGGCAAATTCTCCGATAAAAAGCGAAAACTTTATAACGGTATGATTAAATGTAATCTATTCCAGTATTTCCCCAATAAATAAACAAAAAATACACAGAATCCAATGATTCTGTGTATTTTTTTATTCATAGCGCATTTCTTCCAATTCAAAAAACCAAAACCGTGCAACTGCCACAATGGGAACACCGAAAATCATTCCCATCACACCCCACAATTCTCCGAATACCAAAACTGAAAAAATCACCCAAAAAGGACTAATTCCCACCGAATGACCGATAATTTTCGGCTGAATCACATTGGAATCAACCTGCCCCAACAGAATTTGCAATGCTAAAATCCAAACTGCTTTTGAAAACCCCAAAGACAAAAAACACAACAAAAAAATCACCAAAGCTGCAAAAATAGGGCCAAAAAAAGGAATCAGATTGCATACTCCCGAAAACACGCCAAACAAAAAAGAATAGGGCACGTCAAAGGCAAAAAACAATAACACCGAAAAAGTTCCCACCAGTAAAGCATCTAACCCAAGTCCGGTAAAATAAGAATAAAACAAATTCCCTAATTTCCCAAGATGGGAAAAAACAGTGTGTCTGTCTGTTCTTCTTACCACCAACGATACCAACCGTTTGCCCACACAAAAAAGAGGTTTCTTTTCCAAAAGCATATAAACCGACACCACAATTCCCGTCAGCACGGAAACCACAGAGGTCGCCATGTGAGATAAATATTCCATATAGCGACCAACCGATTCTGCTGAAAACAGTTGCTCTAAAAAAGGAGCCAGCCGTTGGGGAATATTCATAGAAGATAACAATGAATTTTGTTGTAAAAATGCCATACCTTCTGTGTAATAGGAAGGAAGGCTGAGAACCAGAGTCTCCAGATTGCGAACAACTCCGGGCAATATTACCTGCAACGATAACCATAATGCAGCAACCAGCACACCGTATACTACCGTAACCCCAAGGCCGGTAGCATGTTGCCGAATAATACGTTTTGGATGCCGTAAAAATCGTTTTTCAAAAAATAAACAGGGCTTATATAAAAATAATGCGACCAATCCACCGATCAGAAACGGGCGAAGCACTGTATAAATTCGTTGAAAAAATGAAGAAATTGCCGTCCCGTCATTTAAAATTTTATGCACTAAAATCAGCAATACTCCAACCAACAACAGTTGAAACCACAGGCTTTTAAACCTTTTTTTCATCAAGGAACACTCCCCTTTTTTTCAAAAAAGTCTTCCCTTGATTATATGGTATTTATATCCAGGTTATACAATAAAAAAATGAGTTTTCTTTACAGAAAAACTCACTTTTTTGATTGTGAATACAACAAGGTTCCGGGCACCCGACCGCAATCTTTGATTGCGTCATCGGGTCGGGTTCTTATTCATTCTGAAAAAAGGGTTGAAACGCTTTGGGGATGGCATAAGTAGATTCCAATTCTTCCCTGCCTACCCATTGGCACTCCCCGTCTTCTTCGGGAAGCTCCAAACAATAACCGATCATATCCCATTCTATATGGGTGAAAATATGGCGGTGTGTCCCATTTGTTTTGATTTTTTGAGCAAGAGGATATTGCTTTTTGATTTCAGATTCTAAAAGATGCCCCTCAAAGTTTATGGGTTCCCACATTCCGTGCAATAATCCTTTTTCAACACGTTTGCGAATTGCATATTTCCCATTTGCTCGGATGATAAAGACCGTTTTCTTCTCAATTTTTCGGGAAACTTTTTTGGATTTAACAGGAATTTTATCCGTATCTCCCTCGGCTTTTGTAACACAAATTTCCGAAAGAGGACATTCCAAACACTTCGGCTCTCCGTTTGGCACACAAACCATAGCGCCTAATTCCATCAGGCTTTGAGTGACCTCGGAGCAATATTCTGTGGGATACACCTGCCTTAAAAGCTCTGTCATACGAACTTTGGTTTTGGGATCTAAAATATCGGATTCATCGTGAAATACACGACTTAATACCCGAAGTACATTGCCATCCACGGCAGGAACGGGTTGACCAAACGCAATGGATAAAATTGCCCCTGCAGTGTAATCTCCAATCCCGGGCAATTTTCGCACAGACTCCCAATCAGATGGAAACAAACCGCCATGTTTTTCCATAATCACACCGGCGGCTTTTCTTAAGTTTCTTGCGCGGCTATAATACCCCAAGCCTTCCCAAAGTTTTAAGACAAGTTCTTCTTCTGCCTCTGCCAATGCCGATACAGTCGGCAAGACCTCCAAAAAGCGACGGTAATATTCTTTTACCGCTTCCACACGGGTTTGCTGAAGCATAATTTCAGAAATCCAGATACAGTACGGATCACGTGTTTTGCGCCACGGAAGGTCCCGATGATCTTTTTGGTACCAAAACAGCAATTTCTTCAAAGTATCCTCTGCTAATAAAAGCTCCTCTTTTAAAAAAACAAACTGATTTTTCTGACTGTTTTTCTTCATGTACCGCCACCTCCTTCTTAATTATTCAGAAAGAAAAAATACTGTCGGATTGCTCCCACAGTATTTTTTCATATGCATCATATAATTACGGTCGTTATTATCTTACTCTTCTGGCAGTATAATAATTGTTATTATAATACCCGCTGTTAAGAGTTTCGATGCAGATCGTTCTACCGGTTCTCGGCGAATGAATGAACTGACCATCGCCAACATAAATGCCAACGTGGTGAACATTGCTTGCAGAGCCGAAAAATACTAAATCTCCGGGCTGCAGTTCCGATCTCGGCACATAAGTGCCTTCTTGTACCTGAGTATAGGTGGTTCTGGATAAATTCACACCCACATGTTTATAAACATATTGTACAAATCCGGAGCAGTCAAAACCGCTCGGAGTGGTTCCACCATAAACGTAGGGGATACCAATAAACTGTTTCGCATACTCAATCACGGAAGAGCTTCCCTGACTCACCGGTCTTTGCCCACTACGGGAGCCCAAGTTACTTGCAACACGTTCAACGTTAAGATATTCTCTTGCAACGTAACCATAGCGACCGTTAAAATATACTTTTACCCAAGTCTCGTTTGTTAATTCGATCAGTTCAACTTCGTCTCCACGAACTGCCTGATCAATGATAGTACTGGTAGTACTGGGTGCGCTTCTCACATTTAACACACTAGCGTTAACATAACGAGAATCTGCAAATGCAGAAATCGTGAAAGTAAGTAAAAGAATTACTGTCCCCACGAATGTTAAAAAACTTTTACGCAATCCAGCATTCCCTCCTTTCTTTGTGTTGTACGAAGCCGGGGCCGAAACAAGAAAAACAGATTTTTTTAACAGCTAAAAAATCTCGCATACAAACCATTTTTTCAGGCGAAAAAATCGGCTTGCACGAAACGGGTCCGTCCTTCGTACGAAAACATACGACCACAGCCATTGTAACACAATTGTAACAATTTGTCAAGCAAAAATGGCAAAAAAACCGATTTTTGAAAACCAAAAGAAGTTGTTTCCCATTGAAAACACTGGCTTTTTACTTTTAAAAAAGTTTTTGAGAAATTTAAAAATCTCTGTTAAAAAATACGAAAAAAGAGGAATCTCGACCAGATTCCTCTTTGAAAATTATTTCCATAAATTTGAGGGATAAACACCGTCATCCACCATCTTACGAATAGATTCCATCACAGATGCTTTATCCTCTTTATAGGTAACGCCATACCACTTTTCATTACAAGGCAGTACCTTAACATCTGCTTTGTTTTCACGGATTAACTCATCTACAACAGAAGGCAGAAAATATTCTGCTTTTAAGATGTTATCTTTGCTGTCTTCCAAGAATTTGGGAAGACGTTTTTCCAGTTCGTCAAAAATGCTGGGGGTAAAGCCCCAGGTATTCATAGACACAAAGCTTCCTTCGGGAATAACCGTCCATTCGCCGTCTTCTTCAAATTTGGTTTCGTTGCCAAATTTTTGAATTTTAGTACGTTCGGTAATATTTTTTAATAAACCGTCTTCAGAAACTTCACAGATACCTCTTGCAACAGAACCGTTATCGGTTAAGGTGTTTTCCAAAACAAAGCCCATCATAGCATACTGGTAACGTTCATTATCAGAAACGTTTTCCAAAAATTTCTGCAAACCGGTAAAGGTGGTTCGTCCATAGAAGTCATCTGCATTAATTACCGCAAAAGGAGTGTCTACATAGGGTTTTGCAGCCAACACTGCATGACCGGTACCCCAGGGTTTTTCTCTACCGTAGGTATTGCCGCCGGGAATATCATTTACATCCTGGAATGCATAAGCCACTTCAATGGTGCCTTCCAGTTTATTCCCGATCGCTTCTTTGAAAATCTCTTCATTTTCTTTTTTGATAATAAATACAACCTTGGAAAAACCAGCTTTCACCGCATCAAAAACGGAGTAATCAATAATAATTTCTCCGCTGGGACCGATAGGGTCAATCTGTTTTAATCCACCGTAACGGCTACCTAAACCTGCCGCCATTACTACAAGAGTTGTCTTATTCATAATAGAGTAACCTCCAGTTTTTTTATTTGCTTTACCTACAGTATATCCTATCATCGCTTCTTTGTATTTGCAAAAAAAGACAAAGAATTTGTTTTTTTGGTTATTTATTCCATTTTTTGATTCCTTTTTCGTTTTCTGTGCAAAATTTAATATTGATAACGTTTTTGATTTCCCGTAAGGAATCCGATACTAAAAAGAATTGCCAGAAGTTCTGCACCGATGACCGCACTCCAAAGGCCGTCCAGGCCAAAAAACAACGGAAAAATCCACACGGTAATAATCGGAAATACCAATGTTCTTAAAAAGGATAGAATTGCCGACACTACCCCATTATTCAATGCGGTAAAGAAAGCAGATGCAAAGATATTAAATCCTGAAAGTAAAAATGATACCGAATAAATCATAAACCCACGGTAAGTCATCTGATACAATGTCTCATCGAATCCCACAAACAAAGCAGACAACGGTGCGCTCAAAAGCTCTGCGGATAAAAACATCGCCACTGAACACACAGCCAATATTGTCATGCTTTTTTTGAGTAAATTGTGAAGCTCATCGGTATTTTTCGCCCCATAGTGATAGCTGATAACAGGTGCAACGCCCATAGAGTAGCCCAAAAATGCGGACACAAATACAAAGTTAATATACATCATAACTCCATAAGCAGAAAGTCCGTTCTCTCCTGCAATTTTGAAAAACTGCATATTATATAAAATGTTTACCAAAGACAAGGAAATATTGGAAAGCATTTCAGATGCCCCGTTGGTACAAGATTTCAAAATTTCTTTAGGATACCAGCCCGGTTTTCCTAAATGCAGCACCCCTTTTTTGTTAAACGTGAAATAACAAAGCGGAATCACACATCCAACCACCTGAGAAAAGGCAGTAGCTACCGCGGCACCAAATAGTCCCCAACCCAGAACTCCAATCAGAATATAATCAAAAACGATGTTAGTCACCCCTGCGCCAACTGTCACATAAAGTCCCATTTTCGGTTTTTCTGCCACAACCAGAAGGGATTGAAATTCATTTTGTAAAATAAAAGTCACCACTGCAATAAACAGCACACTGCCGTATAGCACCGTATCTTCTGCCAACTGCCCCTCAGCTCCCAGCATTGCAACAATGGGACGAATGTAGATAAGCCCCAGAATACTTAAAACAATCCCCAACAATGCCGAAGTATACACAATGGCAGAAAATACTCGGTTGGCGTATGTTTTGTTCTGTTCTCCCAATATTTTGGCAACCAAAGCACTTCCGCCCGTCCCGAACATAAAACCGATGGCGCCTAAAATCATTACCACAGGCCAGATCAGATTGATAGCAGCAAAGGCAGTCTTTCCTGCATAATTGGACACAAAAATACCGTCCACCACTCCATAAAGGGATGTAAATATCATCATAATAATGGAAGGAAACGTAAATTTTAATAATCTTTGATAGGTAAAATGATCCGATAACTGAATTTTCTTCATTCGTTTTGATTCCTCAATTTTTATTTTATGCTATACATTATAATATAGAAACCTGTAATTTGCAACCTAATTGCTAATTTTTTAACAATTTTTTCGCTAAATTGAAATTTTTTAAAATTTTATGGAACTTTTTATGTAAGTCCTCGTCTTATAGAGCGTGAATCGTGAGAAGCGATACATAAAATGATTAAAAAAATATGAAATATATGGAGGAAACCCCATGAAAAAAACTTTTAAAACTTTAACCGCAGGTCTGTTAGTGACCGCAACCTTATCCACCGGTGCAGTATTCGCTGAATATGTGCATGACGGTACAGACAACATTCAGGGCGACATTATGACCATCTCTGCTCCCGTAGAAGTGGAAGCAATTGAAAACGGTGCATTTATCCCGATGACCAAACCCATTTACAAAATGATTATAAACGGCGAAGTTCTGAATGCAGACACTTATGTAGATGGTGACAATGTAATGCTCCCCTTACGTGCTCTGTGTGAAAAATTAGGTTACGAAGTTGGTTACGATAATGAAACCGCTATGATTACTTTAACCAAAGGTGCACACTATATCACCATGTATCCTACCAAAGATGAATACACCTTCTCTAAAATGGCTCCCATGAGCTTAGGAATTGCACCTCAGCTGATTGACGACAGAACCTACGTTCCCGTAAGCTTTGTGGAAAATATTCTTCAGGGTGTTGGTTGTGAAGTGGATGTAAACGGTGAAATTAAAATCACCAACCCCAAAAAAGAAGAAGACACTTATAGAGTTGTAACTGCCTTAGAAGATATGAACGAAAGCACCGTGCTGGTAATGGATGAAATTTTAGGCGAAGTTGAAGTAAACTTTGCTGAGGAAACCATTTTCCAGGGTATTGCTTTAGCAGACATCAAAAACGGTACCGAATTTATGGTAGAATATTTAGATAACGCTGTAACCATGAGCTTACCTGCTCAGGCAACTGCGAAAAACGTGATGAGTGTGGAAATGTATGAAAATACATTATTGTTAGCTCCCGAAGAAATCGCAAGCGTTGCATTTTCCGGAACCGTAAAAGAAGTTGGTGAAGATTTTGTGCTGGTTGAAACCGAAAACGGTGAAATCCAGCTGAATGTTTCCGAAGAAACCAACATTCATCACGTAATGAACAGAAGAATTTACAAAATCAACGATTTAGAAGCAGGTATGAAAATCTCCGGTACCCATATGGAAGCTACTACCTTCAGCCTTCCTCCCCAGAGCGCTGCGATTGAAATTGTAATCGAAGGCTAAATCAATTTTCAAAAAAACTTTCTCCGATTGAGAGAAAGTTTTTTTTGTTTACGTGTATTTATCATTTCTTTTTATGATTGCAATCCGTTGGATACACACCTGCCTCTTTTCGAGCCCGGAAAAAATCCGTTGACATGGCAATCGTAATATGGTATAATCAACAACACTCAAACTCCCATCACTACATGGAAACAAAAAAGAAATTGGAAAGATATGATTTATGAAAAAATTGAAAATTATTGTAATCGCCTTTCTTCTCCTGTTATTATCAAGTGCTTCAATAAACGCTCAGAACCGTCCGATTATCATCGAATTTCCGGAGTACTATAAACAAATATCGGATTATGAATGGCGTACCGTTGACCACTCCATTCGTGATATTCCCGCAACTATTTCTGCAAAAGTTGCTTTTTGGAATTTTTCCGATTTAAAGTATTCTGTTTTTTCAGAAAAACATTTAAAGGCCTTGGAACAGTCTGTTCGCAGCAAAGATTCGTTCGCATTTTTTCATGAAACACCAAAAATAATTGTTACAGATTCCAATGCCTATCAGGGAATTTACATCGCATATATTTCCACGGAAAATAACAAGCAATATGCGAACATACTGTATCAATTTTATTTTAAAGATCAATACTGCACCATTTCCTTTGTATCCGACAATATCTTACTTGTCACATCAGAGGAAACAAAAAACATTGTGGATACCGTTTCGTTTCAAGAAGAATTTTTTCCAACCGGCAATGCAGCAGGAGCGGATACAAATTCTTCTCCGGTGGAAACCGATAAGCCAAAAAAATCAGCAAAACAGTCCGGTGCTTTCTTTACCTTAGTGCTATTTTTTTTGTTAATCTTCGCAGGTATTGCAGCTCTTAGTATAGTCAAATATAAAATTGATACATTTTTCATAAAAAGAAAACTGCAGCAGTTAAACAAACCGGCAGAAAAAAAGGAAACCCTTTCATACACAATGCCAAGAGTCAGTCCGCCCAAGGTTATACTGTACAATTACATATCAGGGAGCGGCCCATATCACGAGGAAGAACGCCTATGGCTTGAAACCAGTGAAGATCAGTCTTGCACTATATATCATCAGATAACCGCCCCAATGGCAGGAGGATGTCACAACATATTTACTTTTCATAAAGATATTTCGAAAGAATCATTCACAGAAAAGTTTCACAAGGAGTTGCCTTACACTCGCCATAAATTCAACCTGACGGATATTGAAGACATCTTCGACAAATTACAATCACAGGGATTTATCTCCCAAGCAAAATATCAAAAAACAAAAAGTAAAGTATCTCCCATCAAATTGGACGGACAAACCGTTCACTTTGATTCCAAACTCTTTTTAAAGTGGAAAAGCAGCCATTCTGACACATCGCAATTTGAATTTACGGGAGCGATTTCATTGTCAGAAAAAGAACCTGTCATTTCTGTTTTGGAAGATGGTGTCAAAACTGTGGAATATTGTCTGCAAACTGAAAAAGATGAAAACTTTAACGGAAAATACTTCATCATCAGTATCAGGATCTACATGCAAGGAATTCCATCCGCTCCCATAGCACAAATTGACGGTTTTATTTCCGATGATCCGACCAAAAGAAGCATGACATCCGGTGATATCGGGTACCGTATGGAAGCACATTTTCTTGCATTCGGTGGGGAGGCATCCAAAAAACGCTACGAGATGCTCAGAGGGAAGGATTTGCCGATGAAAGCCTTAAAATACCGGGGCTATACAACGCCTTCCAATATCAGACTGATTGGTATTTGTCCCGATTGCGGTAAATCCTTCTGTTTTCACGGATACGCATTCTATATGTCGCAAAGTGATATCGCATATTCCGATGATGGGTTGGATTGTTGCGAAATCACAGCTTATGAGTTTGACAAAGAAACCTGGACATACGAAGAGGAAGGAAAAACTTTCCGTTATTATAACTCGTTTAGCTGTCCGCATTGCGGCACTGCATACATTGATTACAAAAAGTATCCCCAAAACAAGAATTTTGGTGTATGCGGATGTGTGCATCTGGGAAGAAAATCCTATCACGCAGATTGATAAAAAAACCACAATACCAGGTCAGCACCACACCCCCGTATAACGAAAATGATATAAAAACCAAAAAAGCGGTGATTTCACCGCTTTTTTTACTACGTTATCTTCGAAAGCCTTTTTGATTTTTCGCTTCTTTTTTACCTGATTTGGCTGCTTTTTTGGAGCCTTTCGGGTTCTTTTGGGTTGCCTGGGCTTTTTCCACAAATACTTCTCTTCCTCGATAGGTTAAATCCTTGAAAGATTCCAGCACATCATCTGCTTTTTCGGCAGGAATTTCAAAGAAAGAATATTTGTCAAAAATATCTACTGCCCCCACCTCATTCCCTTGTACGGGCGTATTGGAAGAAATCAGCTCCACAATATGACGGGGACGAATTTTATCTAAAGAACCAAGACCGATAAACAGTCTTGCCATACCCTGCTGAGCGCCTGTTTTTTTGGTGACTTCCCGTGTTTCTTTCGGCTTTTTCTCAACTTTCTTTTCTTCGGTGAGCATACAGATTAACGCCGCAGACAGTTCTGTTGCTGTCAGTTTCCCCTCACCAACAATATCCTTGGTGATCTGAAGATATCTCTCAAAATTAGAGCTACCCACCACAGAAACAGCTTTCCCAATCGTTTTCTTAACTCTTGCCTCCACAACATCTGCTTCTGATGGTGTTTTATAGGGTTCAATGTGGGATTTGGTGTATTTCATAATTTCCTTTAATTTAAACATTTCCTTCCCTGCCACAAAGGTGTAGGAAACGCCTTTTTTGTCCGCTCTGCCCGTTCTGCCGATACGGTGAACATAATATTCTTCAAACTGAGGCACATCAAAATTGAATACCGCCTCCACATTTTCCACATCAATGCCACGGGCAGCAATATCTGTTGCCACTAAAATTTCAGTTTTCCCCGATTTGAAGCGGTTCATTACCCTGTCACGCTCGGGCTGTTTCATATCACCATGCAACATTTCGGCAGGATACCCACGAGCAATCAGCTCTTCGGTGATTTCAGATGTTTTCTTTTTGGTGTTGCAGAACACCAAAGAAAGTCCGTAACCGTGCAAATCCAAAAGTCTGCTTAAAGCATCCAGTTTTTTTGGACCTTTCACTTCCAGATAATATTCCGCCACATTGGAAACGGTGAGCACGTCACCCGTAATCTTGACAAACACACGGTCTTTTTTCTGATAATTTTGGGCAATTTCTTTGATTTCAGCAGGCATCGTTGCAGAAAACAGAACGGTCTGACGTTCATTGGGTGCAGTTTCTAAAATAGTCTCAATATCGTCACGAAAGCCCATATTGAGCATTTCGTCCGCCTCATCCAACACTAAATGAGAAAGATTCACCAAACGAACACTACGTCTTCGTAAGTGGTCCATCAGTCTGCCGGGCGTTGCAACCACAATTTGAGGACGTTTTTTTAAATCTGCAAGCTGACGTTCTATAGGCTGTCCACCATACAAGGTGGAAATGCGTATTCCCTTCTGATAGCGGGACAGTTTCCCCAGCTCCTCCGCCGTCTGCATCACCAATTCACGGGTTGGACAAAGCACCAACGCCTGCACCACTTCTTCATCAGGAATTAACTGTTCCAAAATCGGCACACCAAAAGCACAGGTCTTTCCTGTTCCTGTGGGTGCTTGTGCTACTAAGTCTCTTCCCTCTAAAATCGGAAATAAACTTTCCTGCTGAATGGGTGTGGTCTTTATAAATCCCATTTGTGCGATCCCTTCCTTTAAGGCATCTGAAATGGGGAGTTCTGAAAATAATAAGGCTTCCATAATGTACCTCTTTGACTTCTGTTTTGATAAGTATATTATACAAAATGTTTTGTTGGCTGTCAAGCAAACTTCCTCCTCATTCACTATTATTTACTACTTCCCAAAATCAACAGGTCTTTTTAGGAAAAAATGAATAAGAAAGAGGTAATAAGAACCCGACCCGATAACGCAATCAAAGATTGCGGTCGGGTGCCCCGGAACCTTGTTGTATTCACAATAAGTAAAATCGACAAGATTCTTACGAACCTTGTCGATTTTTGGTGGGCCTTCGGGGACTCGAACCCAGGACCGACCGGTTATGAGCCGGGAGCTCTAACCAACTGAGCTAAAGGCCCTTATGATCAATAAATTCCCATAAGGATACCCAAAGAGTATATCAAAAAAGCAAGACTTTGTCAATAGTTTTTCACAAATTCGAAACCTGATCACCAAAATTTCGCTGACAAAGTATAACTTGGTAAATTACGTTAAAACTATAGAGAGAAAGCTGAATCTGAAAGGAGTTTTTTCATGAAAGGTTATGCTATGATAAAAATCGGGGAAACGGGTTGGATTGAAAAAGAAAAACCGACTTGCGGCCCCTTAGATGCCATTGTTCGACCGATTTGTATTGCACCATGTACCTCAGATATTCATACCGTGTGGTCAGGAGCTCTCGGAGACCGTCACAATATGATTTTAGGACACGAAGCAGTTGGGATTGTGGACGAAGTGGGTGAACTGGTTCACGATTTTAAGCCCGGTGACAAGGTAATTGTGCCTGCGATTACCCCTGACTGGGGCACACTCTATTCTCAGGCAGGAGTTCCCATGCATTCCACCGGAATGCTGTCCGGCTGGAAGTTTTCCAACTTTAAAGACGGCGTGTTTGCCGAATATTTTCACGTAAACGAAGCAGATGCCAACTTAGCGTTACTCCCCGAGGGCGTGGACCCGGTTGCCGCTTGTATGCTCCCCGATATGGTGGTAACAGGTTTCCACGGTGCAGAACTTTGCGATATCGAATTTGGTGACACGGTTTGTGTCATCGGGATCGGTCCCGTGGGGCTTATGAGCGTAGCGGGTGCCAACAAAAAAGGGGCTGCCCGTCTGTTTGCGGTAGGCTCTCGCCCCAACTGTGTGGAAGCTGCAAAATACTACGGTGCCACCGATATTATCAATTACCGTGAAGGAGACATTGTAGAACAAATCCTTCAAAAAACAGGTGGCAGAGGGGTTGACCGTGTGATTATTGCAGGTGGCGACAACAACACCTTTGACCAGGCCATCCGAATTGTACGTGCGGGCGGTTCCATCGGAAACGTGAACTATTTGGGGGAAGGTGACACCATTTCCATCCCCCGTGTGGAATGGGGTGTTGGAATGGGACACAAGAAAATCAACGGTGGATTAACTCCCGGCGGACGCCTTAAAATGGAGAAAATGGCATCTCTTTTGGCAACGGGCAAACTGGATACCTCTCGTTTAGTCACCCATGTGTTTGAAGGTTTCGACAAAATTGAAGAAGCACTGCTTCTTATGAAAAAGAAACCCGCAGACTTAATCAAACCTGTGGTAAAAGTATGCTAATCTAAAAAAACGAAAAGGACACGGAAAAACCGTGTCCTTTCTATTTGATGATAATGCCACAAGGCGATGAGAAAAGGATGCAGAATTCGGAAATCGAACCCGAAGCTGTACTTTGTGTACAGCAAGCGGTGAGATTCACGGATTGTTCGCCTTTTATCGAGCCGTTTTATTTTGCGAAGTCTACTACGCGGGTCTCTCTGATCAAATTAACTTTAATCTGACCGGGATATTCCATTTCGCTTTCAATCTTCTTCGCAATTTCTCTACCTACCAATACCATTGCTTCGTCATTGATATCGTCGGGTTTTACCATAACACGAACTTCACGACCTGCGGAAATTGCAAATGCACGTTCCACGCCGTTGAAGGAAGTTGCAAGTTCTTCCAGTTTCTGCAGACGTTTGATATAGTTTTCAATATTTTCACGTCTTGCGCCGGGTCTTGCTGCGGAAATGGCATCAGCTGCCGCTACGATACATGCAATGGTGCTTTCAGGCTCTACATCTCCGTGATGCGCCATAATTGCATTTAAGATGATAGCATCTTCTTTGTATTTCTTCGCAACATCTGCACCAATCTGAATGTGAGAACCTTCCACTTCGTGGTCGATGGATTTACCAATATCGTGAAGCAGACCTGCACGTTTTGCTAAAGTAACGTCAATGCCCAGTTCACCGGCAATTAAACCTGCAATCTGAGCAACTTCAATGGAGTGCTGCAGCACGTTCTGACCGTAACTGGTTCTGTATTTCAAGCGTCCCAACAGACGAACCAACTCGTGATGGATGTTATGAACACCAACATCGAAGGTAGCACCTTCCCCTGCTTTTTTGATGGTCTGATCCACTTCCTTCTGGGATTTATGGAACATTTCTTCAATTCTTGCAGGATGGATACGACCGTCCTGAATCAGTTTTTCTAAGGTTAAGCGGGCAACTTCACGGCGAACCGGGTCAAATCCGCTTAAAATAACTGCTTCCGGTGTATCATCGATGATAAAGTCAATACCGGTCATCTGTTCTAAGGAACGGATGTTTCTGCCTTCACGACCAATGATTCTGCCCTTCATATCTTCGCTGGGCAGAGCCACAACGGATACGGTAACATCAGAAACATGGTCAGATGCACATCTCTGGATAGCACCGGTAATAATTTCTCTTGCTTTTTCGTCACAAGTTTCTTTGGTCTGCTCTTCAATTTCTTTAATTTTGAGAGCTGCTTCCACACGAACCTCGTCTTCAATATTTTTAATGAGGTATTCTTTGGCTTCTTCTTTGGTTAAACCGGAAATTTTTTCTAAGATTTCCAGCTGACGTTTCTGGATTTCGTTGGTAGCTTCGGTTTTTTCTTCCAACTGCTTTTCTCTTAATTTCAGGTTTTCTTCTTTTTTCTCGATGGTTTCCAGCTTTTTATCCAGATGTTCTTCCTTCTGCATATTACGCTTTTCCATCTTCTGAACTTCATTCCGACGTTCCTTGATTTCTTTGTCGGCTTCTGCTCTGGTTTTTAAAATTTCTTCCTTAGCTTCAATGAGTGCTTCTTTTTTCTTTGCTTCCGAGGCTTTGATTGCATCATTTAAAATCTTTTTCGCCTGTTCTTCTGCGCTGCCGATTTCTGCTTCTGCAATCTTTTTGCGGTATATAATACCTAAACGAAATGCAACAATAAATGCAACAAGTGCTGAACCTAAGGAAATTGCCGTTACAACTAATGGGTTCATTTGCAATCTCCGTTTCTATATAGAACACCCAAGGAAAAAGACGTTAAAAAATCAATGCCAAAATAGTTATCACGCAAAAAAACAAGTCCGCAAAGAATAAATGATACCCCTTTATCCCCGCAAAATAACAGAAAGATACACTGCCTCCCTTTCTGTTTTCGTCAAAAATAAAGGTTCATCCTAAAAAACTTGATTTCACGGAAAATGCCGATATAAAAATATGTCAACAATCTGTATTGGTTTTCGTTTTCATAACCTTTTTCATAAGGTTTCTATATCTATTTAAAATTTTGGTTATATGTAACCGCTTATATTTTATACTGTTTTTTGTAGGATGTCAAGGGTTTTTTTGATATTTTTTTGCACTTTTAGTTCCGAAAAAAAGAGAAATATGTATTTTTTGGGAAATCTCTTTACAAAAAACTTTGCAAATGTTATAATATCGGTGTAATTTTTTAGGGGAAGGAGTCTTTTTCGGAAAATGGAACAACGGGCAAAACGGTTTTATCAGTACCTTAAAAAAACCAAGCAAATGAAAGAAAACACCATACTTTCCTACCAACGGGACGTGAATGCATTTTTAAACTTCTGCCGTCAAAACGGTCATCATGACATCACAACTATCAGCGAAGATTTTGCACCGTACCTGGCGTATTTGGAAGAAATAGGACGTTCCCCGTCTACCCGATCCCGAAACATTGCCTCACTGAGAAGTTTCTTTCGGTATCTGGTAACCAAAAAACTGATTCCTTCTGACCCCACCAAAAACAAAAAATATGAAAAAGCAGCATCAAACGCTCCAAAAAGCGAAGTGCTGCTCACCACCGAAGAAATAGACCGTTTGATTATCTGCTCAAAAACGGAAGATATCAAGGGATTACGTGACTGTGCAATGTTGGAAACCCTATACGCCACAGGACTGAAAACCAGTGAGTTTTTAAAGCTTCGGGTAGATGACGTGCACTTAAAAGAAGGGTATCTCACCGTGGAAGAAGACGGACACACTCGTTATGTTCCACTGTATCGGGGTGCTGTAAGTGCTATTCGTATCTATTTGAGGCAATCCCGAAAATATCTCACGCTGGCCCACACCAACGACTATTTATTTCTCAATTTAAAGGGAGAACCTTTCTCCAGACAGGGACTTTGGAAGTTTTTGAAAGAATACGGCAAAAAAGCAAACATCTCAAAGGAAATCACGCCCCATCTCATTCGAAAGAGCATGGCTCTGCACTTGATGGAAAACGGCGCAGATTTAGAAATGGTGCAAGAGCTGTTAGGACATAAAAATATTGCTTTGACCAAAAGCTATGTGAAAAACTTCAGACCCCGTATTGTTTCGGATTACCGTAAATATCACCCCAAATCCCAGGATTAACCTCTTCTAATTTGAAAAAGCTGACATATACTGAACTATAAAAACTCGGCTGACCGACTTTCTCCGAGAATGAAAGGAATTCGATGCTATGAAATATTCTAAAAGAGTGCTGTGCTTACTGTTGTGTTTCTTGTTTACATTTCCTGTAAGCATATGGGCAAAAGCACCGTTGACAGAACCGGAAGCCTCGGCTTACATTATGATTGAAAAAGATACCGGAACCGTTCTGGCACAAAAAAACGAAACAGAACGCAGAGCGATGGCCAGCATCACTAAGCTGATGACCGTATATCTTATTTTGGAAGACATTGACAGCCAAAAACTCAGCCTTACCGATACGATAACGGCAAGCGCCAACGCCTCCGCTATGGGCGGTTCTCAGATTTATCTGAAAGAAAACGAAGAAATGGACGTGGATACCCTTTTAAAATCCATTTTCGTGGCATCTGCCAACGATGCCTGTGTAGCAATGGCGGAACACCTGGAAGGCTCCGTGGATGCCTTTGTGAAAAGAATGAACGACAAAGCAAAAGAACTGGGCCTCAATGATACTGCATACAAAAATCCCCATGGCTTGGATGAAGACGGCCATTATTCCACCGCAAAGGACATTGCCACCCTTTCCCGTTTGGTATTAAGCCACCCCTTAACCAAAACTTACTCCGGAATCTGGCAGGACACCATCAGAGACGGTACCTTTGAGTTAACCAACACCAATAAATTGGTTCACTACTACGACGGAATCACCGGCTTAAAAACAGGCTCCACCACCAATGCAGGTTCTTGTCTGAGTGCCTCCGCAAAACGAAACGGAATGGAACTCATTGCCGTGGTTTTAAATTCTCCCACCAGTGAAATGCGGTTTACCGATGCCAAACAACTGTTGGATTACGGATTTGCTAACTATCAGATTACCCAATTAACCAATCCTGAAGAAGCATATTCCAAAACAACAATTGCATACGCAAAACAAGAATCCGTAAATCTTTATCCCAAAGAAAGCCTTCCTTTTCTGCAAGAAAAAACAAGCGAAAAGGAACCTGTGAGACGTGCAGAATTTTATCCTCTGACCGCTCCCGTTTCCAAAGGGACGGTTGCCGGAAAACTTACTTTTGAGGTGGACGGAACTGTTGTGAAAGAAACCGATCTTATCATCAAAGAAGATGTGCAAAAGCAATCCTTTTGGGATGTTTTCCAGCAATTTTTAAGGATGTTGTAATATGAAGAAAAAGCTATCCGGATATATTTTCAGAAAAACCACCGCCACAGTCCTGTTAATTTTAGTGCAGCTGGGCTTTTTGGTACTGTCCTTATGGAGAATGGCAAATTACTTCCCGTACATTTACGGATTTCTGCTTTTATTGAGCCTTGCCATGTTGATTGCGGTGGTCAATTCAGAAAAGAATCCCGCTTATAAGCTTGCCTGGGTGATACCTATTCTCATTCTGCCCGTATTTGGCGGATTTTTCTATCTGATGTTCGGCACTTCCAAGGTAAGCTCCCGCTTGAAAAAAAACAGAGAAATCCAACAAAAATTCAAGCAGGAATATTTGTCCCAGAATCAAGCTGTTTGGGAGGAGGCAAACTCCGCGGATTCTGCCTCCCGCCCCTTGATGCACTATGTCAACCATGCAGGATATCCCCTGTACGCCAACGAAGGATGCGAATATTTCCCGTTGGGAGAAGATCAATTCAAAAAGATGAAAGAAGAACTTCTTCTGGCAAAAAAATACATCTTTTTAGAATATTTTATTATTGCAGACGGCAAAATGTGGGACGAAATATTAGAGATTTTAAAACAAAAAGTAACAGAGGGAGTAGAAGTCCGTGTGATTTACGATGATTGCGGCTCCTGGGGACTTTTACCGCCAAAATATGAAAAGCGTTTACGGGAAGCAGGAATTTCGTGCAGAGTATTCAATCCGTTACGCCCCAGTTTAACCATCACAATGAACAATCGTGATCACCGAAAAATTTTGATTATTGACGGAAAAGTTGGCTTTACGGGCGGCATCAACATTGGTGACGAATACATTAACCATATCTCGGTGCATGGTCATTGGAAAGACACGGCTGTGATGGTTCGCGGACAAGCTGTGAATACCTTAATCAGCCTGTTTTTTGAAATGTGGAACCTGATTGACCCGGGCGATGAAGATGTTTTAGGATATTACAACAAAGATACTGTGACCGCGGTATCCCAAGGGTATCTGCAACCTTACGGTTCTGATCCGTTCAGCCATGACCCTGTGGGAGAGTATATTTATATGGATTTAATCAACAAGGCGCAAAAAGAAATTCTGATTACCTCCCCTTATCTGATTATCGACAATGAACTCACCACCGCATTGTGTCTGGCGGCGAAAAGCGGAATCTCTGTGACGATTCTAACCCCTCATATTGCAGATAAATGGTATGTTCATCTGATGACGGTTTCTTCCTATCAGCAGCTGATTGAGGCTGGAGTCAACATCTATGAATATACTCCCGGTTTTATCCATGCAAAAATGTTTGTTGTGGACGGCAAAATTGCCACCGTGGGCACCATCAATCTGGACTATCGCAGCTTATACCTGCATTTTGAGTGTGGCATAATTTTATACGGCACAGACACGGTGAAAATAATCCAAAAAGATTTTTTAAACACGTTGAACGTTTCTCAAAAAATTCTGCCGGAGGATCTGAAGAAAATCCGCTGGTATCACCGCTTATTCCAGAGAATGGTGCAAGCATTATCTCCCCTGATGTAAGAAGTGAGGTGTTTCTTGTATGAAAATCTGTTTGATGCCCCATCCAAACACAGCTGCACGTTTTTCTTATCTCACAAGCAATTTTCGGAATCTGGCAGACATAGAAATTTGGTTTCCCGAAGAAGATTTCAACACGAAAAATGCAGATATCTTCATTTTAGAAGAGGAGCTTTCTTTCATCACTGAGCGGTTATTATCTCAACAGAATCCGCCCTTGATTGTGATTCCCAAAGAAGGAAGAACAACCAAGCGCATCCGTTATCTTCCCGATTTTTCCATGCAATTTCCAAAACTGATGAAGGAAATCAACGAACGCACACCCACGATCCAACTACAACAGAAACATAAACTTTATTTCTATAATCAGCAGGATATCCTCTATCTTCAGAAAGAAAAAAGCATCACAATTTGTTTTCGTCAGGGCACAAAAATCGTAAGCAAACAATCCTTTGAGAAGATTTCCAAGCAACTGTCTTTACAGCTGTTTTTCCCGGTGGATTGCAACACATTTGTCAACACAGCATATGTTGCTAAAATCACCGACGAAGCTGTTTTTATGGAAAACGGCAAACAGTTTCATTTTCACCCCGAATCTGCACAACAAGTAAAAAATGCTTTTTTCAAGGCAAAATATTTCAGCAACAACTCCAATGACTGAACCTGTTTTTGAATCCCACCCTCAACGCTTTGGCTTCACGAAAACAACCTGTCCCGGTCGGACAGGTTGTTTCTTTTCGGGAAAAATTCAAAAAAATTTCCGATTTTCCTTGCATTTCCCTTGAAAATATGATATACTTTTTCTTGATATGCAAATTACAAAAGAAAGCGGTTTGTAAGAATGAATATACTGGCCCGAATCAAAGAACAATCCTCTGCCTTGACCAAAAGTCAACGTCGGATTGCGGATTATCTTACCCAACATTATGCTCAGGCAGCCAATATGACTGCATCCAAGCTGGCAGAAACTGTTGCAGTTTCGGAATCCACAGTAGTGCGGTTTGCCACAGAATTGGGTTACGAAGGTTATCCGGAATTAACTGCTGCCTTGCTGGAATATTTGCGTAGTGAATCCTCTATGCTGCACCGAATGGAATCCGTTTCTTCGGCATTGGAAAATCAAGATGTGCTTTCCAAGGTGATTCAATCGGACGCCGATAACTTAAAAACCACCTTGCAGCAAATGAACCGCACTGAATTTGACAAAGCAACCGATGCATTTTTAAACGCAAAAAATATTTACATTATCGGTTTCAGAAGCTCTGCCTGTCTGGCAAGTTTCTTGGGATTTTATTGCAATTTGCTGTTCTCCAACGTAAGACTCATCCAAACCAATTCGGTATCCGAAATGTTTGAACGGATTTTACGGGTGGAAGAAGGCGATGTAGTATTCGGCATCAGCTTTCCCCGCTATTCCAGAAGAACCGTAAAGGCAATGGAATTTGCCAAATCCCGCGGTGCCACAGTCATCGCTTTAACAGACAGCGAAAAGTCTCCCATTGCACCCTTCTCCGATTGCTTAATGACGGCAAAAAGCGAAATGGTGTCCTGCGTGGATTCGTTGGTAGCGCCTTTTTCGGTGCTGAACGCATTTATCGTAAGTCTGGCTTTAAAAAAGCAAAACGAGGTAGCAACCGCCTTTGAAGAACTGGAAGCCATTTGGGATGAATACGAAGTGTATGATAAACTGGAGCTACCCGGCGACAATGCTCCGCATCTATAAATTTAATGACAAAGGAATCGGGTTTTTATGAATCAGAAAGTAGCAGTCATCGGTGGTGGCCCCGCAGGCGTTCTGGCAGCAGCCTTCAGCGCTAAAAACGGTAACGACACCGTGCTTCTGGAAAAAAATGAAAAACTCTTAAAAAAACTCTATATCACAGGAAAAGGCAGATGCAATATCACCAATCGTTGTGATATTTCAGATTTTTTTATGAATATCCCCAAAAATCCCGATTTTTTATATAGCGCCCTATACTCCTTCACCAACGAAGATGTCATTTCTCTTTTGGAATCGGTTGGTGTCAGTGTAAAAACCGAACGTGGAAACCGAGTGTTCCCCACCACTGATAAGGCAGCTACTGTTTGTGACGGACTTCGTCTGTTTCTAAAACAATCAGGTGCAAAAGTAAAGCTTTCCACTACCGTTACTGCTGTAAAAAAGCAGGGCGATTTATTTGATATTACCACCAAAGAAGGTATCCTTTCGGGTTTCCACAAAGTTATCCTGGCAACGGGAGGTAAATCGTATCCCGTAACCGGTTCTACCGGAGACGGTTACCGTTTTTCTGAAAACTTAGGACACAACATCACTCCCCTTTATGGAAACTTAGTTCCTTTAGAAACGGTCGAAGCCTACGGCAAAGAGCTTTCAGGACTGTCTCTTCGAAATGTTTCCTTAAAAATGAGAAACCAAAAAGGGAAAGTGATTTTTGAAGATTTCGGAGAAATGATGTTTACTCATTTCGGCGTAACCGGACCTCTTGTGATTTCTGCAAGTTCCCATCTACCCTCGGAACCTTGCACATTACACATTGATTTAAAACCTGCTTTGAACGAAAAGCAACTGGATGAACGTCTCTTAAAAGACTTCGGGAAGTTTGCCAACAAAGCATTCCATAATTCCTTGGGAGAACTGCTCCCGAAAAGCCTCATTCCCGTGATGGTATCTCTTTCGGAAATTGACCCACAAAAGCAATGCAATTCCATCACCCGTGAGGAACGCAAAAAACTTTTAGAATTACTAAAGAATTTCACCTTGCATATTAAAGGCAAACGTCCCATTGCAGAAGCAATTATCACCTCAGGCGGTGTGGACGTTCGGGAAATTAACCCTTCCACCATGGAATCCAAATTAGTGAAGGGACTTTATTTCTGCGGTGAATTGATTGATACCGATGCCTACACAGGCGGCTTTAATCTGCAGATTGCATATTCCACCGGCTATCTTGCCGGAACCAATGTATAGAAAGGAGTTTCTTCTATGAAACCCTATGTTGTGGCAATTGACGGTCCTGCAGGTGCAGGAAAATCCACCCTGGCAAAACGCCTTGCCAAAGAACTGAATATTGCCTATATTGACACGGGTGCTATGTACCGAACCTGTGCCCTCTATGCTATTGAATCGGGAATTGACCCAAAAGCGGATTCTCCCAAACTCCGTTCTCTGTTGGAAACTGCAGAAATCGACTTTCGCAGTGTGAATGGTGAACAGAAAATTTTCTTAAACAATCAGGATGTATCCAAAAAAATCCGAGAACCGATCATTTCCACAGGGGCATCTGATATTTCCGCAATCCCCTTTGTGCGGGATAAATTGGTGCAGATGCAAAGAAATCTTGCAAAAGGAAAATCCGTTCTGATGGACGGACGAGACATTGGAACCAATGTGTTTCCCGATGCTCAAGTGAAAATTTTTCTGACAGCAGACGTGGCTGAACGGGCAAATCGTCGTTTCTTGGAACTGCAAGCAAAAGGTGACACGTCTACTCACGAACAAGTATTGGCAGAAATGATCGCAAGAGACGAACAAGATAAAAATCGTGCTTATGCACCTCTTCGTCAGGCAGAAGATGCCCATCTTTTAGATACAACGAAAATGGATTTGGAAGAATCCTTCCATGCTTTGTTGCAATACACCAAGCAACAACTCCAAAATCTTATTTGAGGTGACTTATGTTATATCAACTCGGACGTGCACTGGTGCGTTTTGCATACTTTTTCATCTTTCGGGTGAAGGTAACGGGAAGGGAAAATATTCCTGCACAAGGCGGCATTATCTTTTGCAGTAATCATCGCAGCAATCACGATGCTCCCCTGGTGTATATTGCACAAAAAAGAAAGCTGACCTTTATGGCAAAAGATTCGCTGTTTGCCATAAAGCCCTTTGGCTGGCTTTTAAAAAAACTGGGAGCATTCCCCATTAAACGCGGTGCAGGAGATATCGGTGCCGTAAAAAAAGCAATTGAAATTGTGCAAGCAAAGAATGCGCTGGTAATGTTTCCCGAAGGAACTAGAAACCGCACCCAGGAACCTGTATTGGAATTTAAAAACGGTGCCGCGCTGATTGCAAAAAAAGGAAACGCTCTGATGGTTCCTGTGGCAATTACGGGAAGCTACCGTTGGTTTGCCAAAAAAACAGTTTCTTTCGGAACTCCCCTTGACCTTAAGGATTATGGTGAAAAACCGGATATGAAACAGGCAATCAGCGATCTTCAGAACGCAGTTGCCACAATGCTCACACAGGAAGGAACAGCAAAGAAAAACTAATTGCTGTTTTAAAAAACAATGGAAATTAAACTTGCAAAATCCGCAGGGTTCTGCTTCGGAGTGAAGCGTGCCTGCGATACTGTATATGAAGCTTTAAAAGAGCAGAAAAACCTGTATCTTTTAGGCGAACTGATTCACAATAGTCGGGTTATGAACGATATTTCAGAAAAAGGCGGTAAAACCGTGGAAGACGTGTCAGAAGTACCGTCTGATGCCACGGTGGTCATCCGTGCTCACGGAGTCCCCCCATCTATTACCAAAAATTTGGAAAAAGCCGGGATTTCATATATTGATCTCACCTGTCCTTTTGTAAAAAAGATTCACAAAATTGTGGAAGAGGAATCCAAAAAAGGCCAAAAGATTATTATCTACGGCAAAAAAGAACACCCGGAAGTGGTAGGGATTTCCGGCTATTGCAATGATGCTGTCATCACAATGGATTATGAGGAAATAAAAGATAGTATAAAATCGGATGATCACATCAGTGTGGTAGCGCAAACCACCATGGAAAAAGAGAAATTTTACAATTTCATTAAATTTTTAAAAAAGGGTTGTAATTTTGTATCAATATTTGATACAATATGTAGTGCAACCAGGCAAAGACAAGCTGAAGCAGAAGATTTGGCAAAAGAATCTGACCTGATGCTTGTGATCGGCGGCAAGAAAAGCTCCAATACAATGGAGCTTTGGAAGAAGTCAAAAGCCGTTTGCCCACACACTTATCTTATCGAATCGGCGGAAGATTTAAAAATGCTGATTCGTGATAATCTCAGTTTAAAAAATATATTATATACAAATTTCAATGTAGTAGGTGTTACAGCAGGCGCATCTACCCCAAGCTGTAGCATCGAGGAGGTAATTTCAGTCATGGCAGAAGAAAAAATCGTAACTAGTGAATTCGAGGAACAACTGGAGAACTATTTGGTAAGCCCCGTGCATATCAATAAAAGAGTTACTTGCACAGTTGAACAGATCACTGAAACCGAAGTTCGCGTTAGCATCCCCGGTTACAAAGGCTTAGGCTTTATTCCGGCAGATGAATTAACCGACGATTCCAGCGTAAAACCCGCTGATCTGGTTAAAATTGGTGATGAAATCAACGCTATCGTTATTAAACCCAACGATGTGGAAGGAACTTGTCTGTTGTCCAAAAAGAAAGTGGATTCCGAAGTAAACATGACAGTTGTTAAAGAAGCATTTGAATCCGGAGCAATCTTAGAAGGGAAAGTTGTATCTGTCATTAAGGGCGGTTTGTTAGTTTCTGTCAACAGTGTTAGAGTATTCGTTCCTGCTTCTCAGGCAGCTTTAAGATTCGTGCAGGATTTAACCGTTATGCAGAATCAGACTGTTTCTTTAAAAATCATTGATTTTGATGACAGAAGAAACAGAGCAACCGGTTCCATCAAAGTGGTATTAGCCGCAGAACAGAAAGAAAAAGAAGCGAAATTCTGGGCAGAAGCTGAAGAAGGCAAAACCTATCAGGGTACCGTAAAATCTTTAACCACCTTTGGTGCGTTTGTTGATATCGGCGGTGTTGACGGTTTAGTTCATATCACCGAACTGTCCTGGTCCAGAATCAAACATCCTTCCGAAGTTGTAAAAGTTGGTCAGGAAATCGAAGTATACATCAAAGCTTTAGATACCGAAAAGAAAAAGATTTCTTTAGGCTTCAAAAAAGAAATTGACAATCCTTGGAATAAATTTATGAACACAGTGAACTTAAACGATGTAATCACCGTTAAAATCGTTCGCATTGTTCCCTTTGGCGCATTTGCAGAAATTCTGCCCGGCGTTGACGGTTTAATCCACATTTCTCAGATTGCAAACAAACATATTGCAAAACCTGAAGATGAACTGTCCTTAGGTATGCAGGTAGACGTTAAAGTAATTGAAATTGATGCAGATAAGAAAAAAGTTAGCTTAAGCATCAGAGAATTACTGGCTCCTTCCGAACATAAGGATGCAGAAAAAGCAGAAGCAACTGCTGAAGAAGCTACCGAAGAAGCTACCGAAGAAGTAGCAGAAGATGCTGAATAATTTGTAAAAGCAAATTAAGTAATGAAATATTTCCGCAGAGCTCTCTGCGGAAATATTCTCATTATAGGAAAAGAAGGTTCTAAAAAAATGTCATACTTAGAAAAGTTAAAATTCAACGAAGACGGGCTCATTCCCGCAGTGGTGCAAGATTATGATACCGGTACTGTTTTGATGGTTGCCTATATGACCAAAGAAACCCTGGAAAAATCTATCGCGACCGGGAAAACTGTGTTTTTCTCCCGTAGCCGCCAGAAAGAGTGGTTAAAAGGTGAAGAAAGCGGAAATTTCCAGAACATCGTGGAAATTTCTGCAGACTGTGATTATGATACCCTGCTCATTAAAGTTACCTTAGAAGGTGACAAAGTTAGCTGTCACACAGGCGAATATTCCTGTTTCTTCAATCGGATTGAAGACAGTGAATATGTGCACAAATCCAACGAAAAACTGATTTTGCAGCGAATTTATGATACTGTTGTTGACAGAAGCAAAAATCCTGTGGAAGGCGCATATACCAACTACCTTTTAGAAAAAGGGATTGATAAAATCTTAAAAAAGGTTGGCGAAGAATCCGCCGAAGTGATTATCGCATCCAAAAACAATGCTCCTGATGAGGTCATCTATGAAACTGCTGATTTAATGTATCATCTTTCTGTGATGTTATTCGACAGAGGCGTTACCTGGCAGGAAATTTTTGAGGAATTAAAGAAGCGAGAAAAATAATTTTTTTTAGAAAATCAACAATAAAATTCCAAAAAAAGTATTGACCTTTTTGATAAAATATGATATTATTTTACTACGATGGGGCAATTTTATTTGATAAATAGCTCCGAATGTAAAATTCTGCATATAATAAACTATGCCATATTGTAAACTATACCAATGAGTACTTTGTTTTTCACAATTATGGAGTAAGGATGGTTTTTGACATGTTTGAAAAAGAAGTTGTGGTTCAGAATCAGGTTGGTCTGCATGCAAGACCTGCTACCTTTTTTATCCAGAAAGCAAATGAATTTAAAAGCAATATCTGGGTAGAAAAAGAAGAACGCAAAGTAAGTGCAAAAAGCTTGCTGGGGGTTCTCTCTTTGGGCATCACTCAGGGAACCAGCATCAAAATTGCAGCAGATGGCTCTGATGCCGAAGTCGCTGTAGAAGCTTTAGTAGCACTTGTTAGTTCTAACTTCAGCGAATAATCCAATCAACATAAAAAGAGGTTACCGAATCGGTAACCTCTTTTTTATTGTTCTGTTTGTTTGGTATAATAGTTATAGTATGCACCTTGTTTTGCCAGCAGTTCCTCATGGGTTCCTTCTTCCACCACATTGGTATCTCCGATAACTAAAATTCTGTCAGAGCCCACAATGGTAGATAAGCGGTGTGCAATCATCAAGGTCGTTCTACCTTCCATCAGGTGTTTTATTCCTTCAATGATTAGCTGTTCTGTTTCGGTATCAATATTGGCAGTTGCTTCGTCCAACACTAAAATTTTCGGATTTAAAAGCATTGTTCTTGCCAAAGAGATGAGCTGACGCTGTCCGATAGACAAGCTGCTCCCCTTTTCGGAAACTTGGGTATGATAACCGTCCTTCATCCGAATGATAAAATCGTGAGCACAAACCGCTTTGGCTGCTGCAATCACTTCTTCATCGGTGGCATCCAGTCGTCCGTAACGAATATTCTCCATAATGGTGCCGGAGAAGATATAGCTTTCCTGCAACATATAACCAACCTGTCTTCTTAGCGAATGCATTGTAATATCACGAATATCATGCCCGTCAATCCTGATATTTCCAGACTGAATCTCGTAATAACGGGATAAAAGATTTACTATGGTAGTCTTCCCTGCTCCGGTCTGCCCCACAAAGGCAATTCGCTCTCCGGGATTGATATGAAAATTCAAATCCTTCAAAACATATCCTTTATCTTCATCATACAAAAAGTCCACATCGGAATATTCAATTTCTCCCTTGATATCGGGTAACTCGTATGCATCGGGAGAGTCTTTAATTTCCTCCGGTTCCTCCAGCGTTTCTAAAATTCTCTCCAGATAACTCATATTGGTAATCAGCTGATTATACAGATTGGATAAGTTGTTGATGGGATTCCATAACCGACGCAAATAGTTGATAATGGAAATAGTCACCCCAACAGTAATTGCTTCGCCGGAAATGACCATCACTGCAGCAAAATAAGTTACACAAGCCGTCAATTCCGACAATAAAGATGTACTCAAGGGAATCATAAACTCAATCCCCACCGTCTTCATCCAATGACGGTACACCTGAACAGATAAGTCTGTAAAAATACGCTCGTTTTTTCGCCGTCTGCCAAAGGCCTGAGTCACACGGACTCCATTGATACTTTCCATTAAGTAAGCAGTTAAGTTACTGTTTTTATCGTTAAAGGTTCTGCGGATTTTTCGTTGCACCTTTTTAATCAGATGCATTACAATTAGAAGCACCGGTATCCCGCAAAGGGCAACCAACGTCAGTTTCACATTGATAGCAAACATAAAACTTACTACCGCCACCAGTGAGAACACATCCAGCACTGCATTGGCAATAATGTTGGAAAATAGTTCTGCCAACGAGTTTATGTAGTTGGTCACACGGATTAAAATTTTGCCGTGTGGTCTGGTATCAAAAAAGACGAAAGGCAATTTTTGAATATGTGCAAACAAGTCTGTTCGGATATCAAAGATAATAGACTGCCCTACTTTGATTAAATGCTTCATTCTGAATCTTGATACCAAAATATTCACAAGAACCATCGTAGCAAGAAAACCGCCACAGGTATATAGCAACTGATAGTTTTCGTTAACGATAGCATCATCAAACACAATTTTCATAATATAGGGCACAATCGTGGAAGAAAGCACCCCAATGGCAATGACAAAAATGGTTAAGAGCAGTTCCCACCAATACTTTTTCACATATTTGAAAACAATGCCCCACTCTTTTTTGCCGAATTTGATTTTTAATTCTTCGTCTTGATGAAATCGATTGATTTTAGCCATGGATACCACCTCCGTACTGGTGTACATACACCCCATAGTAGTATCCTTCCTGTTGGGAAAGAAGTTCAAAGTGGGTACCTTTTTGAATCAGTTCCCCCTCTTTTAACACTAAAATCATGTCACAATCTTTCACGGAGGAAATTTTTTGGGAAATAATAAACACCGTTTTATCGGTACAGTTTTTAGAAAGTGCTTCCCGAATTTTTTCTTCCGTTTCGGAATCCAAAGCTGAGGTAGTATCATCCAATACCAAAATAGCAGGATTTTTTAAAATCGCACGGGCTAACGAAAGACGTTGCTTTTGGCCGCCCGACAAGGTGACCCCACGTTCTCCGATTACAGTTTCATATCCTTCGGGCAATTTTTCGATAAATTCATCTGCCATAGCAATCTGTGCCGCACGCTTAATTTCTTCCATAGATGCTTTGGGGTTACCATAAGAAATGTTGGCACCAACGGTATCAGAAAAAAGGAACACTTCCTGTTGGGAGGCAGAAACTGAATTTCTCACAGTTTCTAAATCTAACTCCTGCAAAGGAATATCATCAATGAGAATCACGCCCTCATCCGGATCATAAAAACGGGAAATGAGTTGAATGAGAGAAGTCTTTCCGGAACCCGTCTGCCCCATAATACCAATTCTCATTCCCGGCTCTGCCATAAAACTGATATTCTTTAGTGCAGATGTTCCTTCATATGACAGGCTGACATTGTCAAATTCCACTTTTCCCAAAACAGATGTATTTTGCACTTCTTTCTCATTGGAAATTTTAGGTTCCTCTTCTAAAAGTGCCATCATTTTTTCATAAGATGCAAAACTATTGATCGTGGCATTGGTCAAAGCACCAACCATAGTCAATGGTCCCGTTACCATCCAGATCATACTGTTAAACATAATAAGATCACCTAAGGTAATCACATCCTGAATAACCAAAACTCCGCCTATAAATACCATATAGAGCTGCACAATACCGTAAATATTCTGTAAAAAAGGCAAATATTTTCGGGAAGTCATAGCAATATCCATCTGAGCCTCTCGAAATTCT
The DNA here is from genome assembly GCA_015068645.1 of Oscillospiraceae bacterium. Lineage (NCBI taxonomy): Bacteria > Bacillati > Bacillota > Clostridia > Eubacteriales > Oscillospiraceae > Oscillospiraceae bacterium. The sequence goes on along the minus strand of SVKD01000011.1, from coordinate 6,164 downwards.
TTGTTAACCCCATCCATTCGCTTGTTTTCGTAATCTTCTCTCACAAATGCTTTCACAGCTCTTTGTGCCCAAATATTCTCGCTGACTACGGTATTCAAATCAGCCTGCACCGTTCTCAAATGTCGATACCGTTTTTTCTGTTGTTTTGCCATCTGTGTCGTCAGAATACTGACCACCGGAATCACAAATAACAAGATGGCTGACAATCTTAAATTGATATAAAAGACTAATATCAAAATTGCGCCCAGAAAAATTGCAATATTTTCCAAAGCGGTAAATACCGTATGAGCAAAGAACTGTCGGACAGTATCAATATCCGATGTCATCTGTGTCATAGTTTCGCCTGTGGAATGTCTGTCAAAATATTCAAAATCCAGCTCCATCAGTTTCCGAAATCCGCGACGTCGAAGTCCCAATACCATTTTTTGAGTAATGCTTTCTATTTTCATCTGAGCAAAGTATCGCAGGAATAATCGCCCTGCCGCAACCCCCGCAATACCCAATACTACAGGAATAATCAAATTTGTGTTTCCGCCCAAAAGCACATCGTCCACGATGGTTTTTGTGAAAAACGGATTTAAGAGTCCTAAAATCGCCGCAATAATGATCAAAAAGAGCATACAAAAATAAGTGCCGTAATGCCCTTTTAAAAGTCCTAACATATTCTTTTTCACAAAACCCACCTCGCTTTTCCTGAAAAAGAGGCTGTTTGAAAGGAAAAATTCCTTTCAAACACCCTCATCATTATCTTACTGATCTCCAAACTTTTCGCATACTTCACGATAAGAATCATGAGTTCCGATATCATAGCATTCTCCCTGGAATTTGTAAGCATATACCGGTTTTTTATCGTGCAACCAGGAAGGGAAGAAACCGGGCGCATCCGGATTGTTTCCTTCCTCTAAGTACTGCTTAATCATCGGGAGGGTATCTTTTCTGTAAATATAGGAGGCAAATGCCGCACAATTGGATTTGGGATTTTCGGGTTTTTCTTCCAGTGCCAGAACCTGTCCTTTTTCATCCATAATTACATTTGCCATTCGCTGCAGTTCTTTAATTTCATTGATTTCTTTCACCAAAATACTGTCAAAACCATTCTGACGGTAAAAATCCAGATAGTCATTTAAGGGAAAAGTAAAGAAGTTGTCCCCTGCCATAATCAAAACATCTTCATCAATTTTACCGTTTTCAATGGTAAACCAGATATCGCCGATTGCTCCCAATTTGTTGGAATCATCGGTGGTGTTATCGTCTAAAACAGTCACTTTCAAACGAGTTTTGCGAGTTTTTGCCCAATCGGAAAAATTCGTAAAAAATTTGTGATTAGAAATGATAAACATTTCATCAATTTCGGGGATGGTTTCAATTTCATCGGTAATAAAATCCAAAATAGATTTTTTCCCGATGGGTAACAATCCTTTTGGGGTATCCTTGGTTAAAGGATAAAGTCTGGTCGCGTAACCTGCTGATAACACAATTGCTTTCATGTTTTGTCCTCCTAACAATTTTTAAAGTCCTTTTCGCATTTATTCTTTAATTTTTAAGGGCATAAATTCTAAAAAATCTGCTGAAATCAGTTGATAGTTCACTCCGTTATATTCACCTACAAAAGCATTTTCAATGCCCTTTGCATGAAGATGACCGTAGTAACAGTGTTTAATTTCATACTTTTCCAAAATTTCCCGAATAGGATTGTTCGTTTCGGGATTCTGTTTATAAATCGGCGGATAATGTAAAAATGCCACAACAGGAAGCTCGGGATGCTCCTTTTTTGCTGCCTCAATGGACAACGCTAAGCGGATTGCTTCCCGATGGGTCAATTTTTCATCTTCTTCCCCGTGGGCAGTAATATCCCAGCCACGGCTTCCGCATATCAAGGTATTTTCCACCAAAAAGAAATTGTTATGAAGAATTTGCACAGAAGAAAATCCTTGCTCAAACAAAAATTTTTCCATTTTAGACATGGTGGTAAAAAAGTAATCGTGATTCCCTTTGGCAATAATTTTTTTGCCCGGAAGTGATTCTAAAAACTGAAAATCTGCCACCGATTGCTCCAGATAAGTTGCCCAGGAAAAATCACCGGGTAAAATCACCGTATCCTCATCGGTAACATAATTATTCCAATTTTCATATAACTTATCGGTGTAGTCTTCCCAGGCTTTTCCAAACACGTTCATCGGTTTGTTGATACCAAAGGGAAGATGCAAATCCGAAATTGCAAAAATTGCCATAGATTCACTCCATTTTTATGATAAAAACTTGGTAACAGTTTCCTTCATAGATGTTTTTTCACAAGCAGATAGGAACCGTTGCTCTTCGGTCTTAAGTTCCCAAAGCTGTTTGGGAATTTCTAAGCCCGAAATTTCTTTTAATAATGCCAAACGCTCAAATTCATCTTCGCAGGGTTTATTCTGCTCTAATGCATTCAGCACGTTTTCATTGAATTTATAGGGACTTGCAGTGGATGCAATCACACAAATTTTTTGGTCTTCAGTTTCTTCACGGTATTTCTTTAACACGTAGGATGCCACCGCAGTATGGGTATCCATCAAATAGTCTTCTTCTTGGAATGTTTTCTTGATTTCTGCTAAAGTGTCTTCTTCGGAAGCATATCCTGCAAAGAAATCGTTTTTGATAGTTTCTTTCATACGATCGGTTACTTCATAGCTTCCTTTTTCGGAAAGTTGTTTCATAATGGTGCTGATATATGCATCATCTTTTCCGCTGATATCATATAAATATCGCTCTAAATTGGAAGAAATTAGAATATCCATAGAAGGAGACATGGTCAGATGAAATTCTCTGTTACGGTTATAAACACCGGTATTGATAAAATCGGTCAACACGTTATTGCAGTTGGATGCACAAATCAGTTTTCCAACGGGAAGTCCCATCTTTTTCGCATAATATGCTGCTAAAATGTTACCAAAGTTTCCTGTGGGCACGCATACGTTAAAGGTATCTCCCAAAGTAATTTTACCTGCTTTCACCAAATCACAGTAAGCAGAAATGTAATATACCACCTGAGGCACCAGTCTGCCCCAGTTCATAGAGTTTGCAGAGGATAAAATAATCCCTTTTTCATTTAATTCTTCCCGATATGATTCATCGGTAAAAATGGTTTTTACGCCGGTCTGCGCATCGTCAAAGTTGCCCACTACGCCGGAAACAAACACGTTGTTCCCTTTTTGGGTTACCATCTGCAGTTTCTGAATCTCAGAAACACCATCCTTAGGATAGAACACCACCACTTTGGTGCCATCCACATCGGCAAAGCCGTCTAATGCAGCTTTCCCGGTATCACCACTGGTTGCAACTAAAATACAAACGGTACGGTCATCTCCTGTCTTTTTCACAGATGCGGTTAACAGATGAGGCAACATCTGTAATGCCATATCCTTAAATGCACAGGTGGGCCCGTGCCATAATTCTAAGTAAGCAGTCTTATCGTCTGTATAATGAATCGTAGTGGGTTCTCCTGCTCCAAATTTACCGTTTCCGTATGCTTTTTCGCAATAAACTTCCAGCTCTTCCACGGTAAAATCTTCTAAAAACAAACCTAAAACGGTTGCTGCACGCTGAATGTAGCTCTGATTCATCAATTTCTCATAAATTTCTTTAGTCAGTGCTGGAAACACTTCCGGCACAAATAAGCCGCCATCGGCAGATAAACCTTGCTTCATCGCCATCGCCGATGCTACTTTATATTCCTTATTTCTTGTACTGTTGTATTGCATACTGTCCTCCATCGTACAAATAAAATTCGGGGGAAATGACACACGCCGTCATTTTTATTGTATAACATTTTGACATAGATTTCAAGTTTTTTTAGAAAAAAAAACTGTTTTTATACTATCAAATCAAGACAATTCTTTGGATATTTATGCCTATATAATAGAATGAGTCTTTATACGAGATAAGTATAGAGATACAGAATTGACATTTTCTTCATTTTCTATGAATAACTACAGATGAACAAAAAGGAACAAGGCATATTTCAACCTTGCTCCTATAGGGCAATATGTAGTTCAATAAATTGGGATTTGCCATTTCCTTCCGTGAATACAACCTTGAATGATCATAGAAATGTCTTCAATACTTTTTTGACAATCATCCTTCAACCACTCCGCAATGATTGCGGTAATGCCGTTGAGATAGAACATCATAACATAGTTCTGTTCATCTCTTGGGTAGTGAAATCTGTCCAATATGGGTTTAAATACATTGTCAAACAACCTATGAAAAATTTCTGTTGTATCAAATGTTTTTGGTTGTGACAGCATTGCTGAAAACACCCGCTGATTCTCTTTGATAAATAAAAGGTATGGATGCAGGTACTTCTCGTTAATAAAATCTAGTTCCTGCAAATCACAGTTCTCATATTTTGTTGCTATTTTTTCTATGTCATCTGAAACTACATCAGAAGAAAAATAGGAACAAAAGTTGTCCAACACATATCTTATAGTTTCTTTCAATAAATCAACTGTGTTTTCATAGTGAAGATAAAAGGTTGAACGGTTAACCTCCGCCTTTTCACAAATCTCACGAATTGTTATATACTCAAACGGTTTCTTTTCGAGCAAGAAAAGGAGTGCCTTATCAAATCTCACCGCAGTATTAAAGTATTTGCTTTCTGATTTATTCAAAAAGGCACCTTCTTTCATATTTACTCTTCACTGATTTGGCGAGCAAGTTCTACAATTTCATAAGCATATTTGGCTTTGTCCTTTTCAAGCATCTTCTTGTAGATGGGATAATTGATGCTGCAACCGATTAGACCAATAATACCAATTATAATACCAAGAACCATGCCAACCCAACCTCTGCCGATTACCTGCATTGCCAAACACATACCAGTACCAAATACAAGTGAGGAAACGATGCCAAACGAGTATGTGAAAATATTAGCAGGAAGTTTTGCTTTGTTATCCAACTTTTTAAGGGCAACGATTTTGGAACTTTCTTTTGGTGCATAGTCCTTTGCTATAGATTCAGCAATAATTTTATCTGTGTTCATATAAAAACCTCCTTTTTTTGTTTTTACGGTACTATTTTACCACCAAAACAGGAGGAATTGAACAACATGATGTTGCAAATATGTTGATTTAAAAATTAAATGCTATTTTTTCGAACCATTGGTCAAAGTCTTATTTGTGCAATTCCTTCTAACGTATAGACAACATAATCAGCTAAAAGTTTCAATTTCTAACTGTATTATAACATACTTTCAATCATTTTTCAAGCAGCACAAACTTATACGAAGAAAAAAGGTTACGCAAATAACGCTTCCTTGTGCAGAAAAATGGATGCCCAATGGGGATTAGTAGGGGCGGTGGATTTGTCCCCGCCCGTGTTATGAAACGAAAAAACGGGAGGCGATGGAACACCTCCCCTACAACCCATTGTACGCCGTTTTACCTTATTGTAGGGACAGATGAGCATCTCTGCCCGTTTTAGGTACGGCAAAACGAAGCGTTCATCAAAATCATACAGCGGGACGGTGTGGGCACCGTCCCCTACAACGTACAGCATAACGGTACGCCGAGTGATGAAGTCCATCCGTTTTGCCAAATATATCGTTTCCTTGTGCAGAAAAACGGATGCAGAATGGAGAAAGTTTTCAAAAAGTCGGATAGAAAAAATATTTGCGCAGGAAAAAAGTCGTCAGATGTGCAAACGGCACCCGCAGGGAAGTTCCCGAAGCCGTACATTGGGTACGGCGAGTGGTGCTGTTTATCTTGGTTCTGAGGTATTTTACATTAGAAAATATTTGCGAAGAAAAATGAGAACAGAATTCGGAAATTGAATCAAGGCAACGCCTTGACGGAGCCCTCGGCTGTACCGAGTGTACGCCGAGGGTGAAATTCACGGATTCTGACTCATTTTTCAAGCAAAACAAAAAAGCCACCTTTAGGGTGGCTTTCTTGTTAAAACCGGCAACTATCTATCTTCCCGGGCAGTCTCCCGCCAAGTATTTTCGATGCATGAGAGCTTAACTTCCGTGTTCGGGATGGGAACGGGTGGGGCCTCTCCGCTAGTCACCGGTATGGTTGAAAGTATCTTGTACCTTCAAAACCGAATAATACGAACTTTGCTTATGACAGATTCTGTAACTTTGTTTCCTTGTATCACTTATGCATATCTTCTATGCTCTGGTCAAGTCC